>JAQBUX010000003.1 GCA_027623795.1 Chloroflexota bacterium | reverse complement strand
TCCGCCGATGACCGGACCGGCGATGCCAGCCAACCCGACGACCGACACGTACGCGCCGATTCCCTTGCCCCGCTGGTCTTCCGGGAAGACGACGGCGACGATGGCGTAGGAGTTTGTCTGGATGATCCCGATACCGGCGGACTGAACCACGCGCGCCGCTATGACAAACCCGAACGAGGGCGAGATCGCAACGCCGACCGCGCCGACGCCGAAAAGCACCAGACCAAGGGTGTACGACTGCTTCCGGCCAAGCCTGTCTGAAAGGCTTGCGGCAGGCATCAGGAAGGCGATTATCGTGAGCGTGGACGCCAGGATTATCCACGACGCGGACGGCAACGACAGGTTCAGGTCGTCGGCGATGGTCGGCAGCGCGACGGTGATGCCGCTGAAGTCGACGACGGTCGTCATCACGCTGAGCGCGACGGCGAAGAGCGCGACCCACTGGTAGTTGTCGCCGCGTATTGCGTTGTTGCGCGCCGTCACGGCGACCGCCGATGGAACGGTGTGGCGACGGCGGGCCGTTTTTCAGGGACCTTGTGGAAAGTTGCCGCGCGTCGGCCGAAACTGGTTGTCGGGGTCGACCTGCGAAGGGCGGATAGCCATCCGCCCCTACGGTCTGGTGGCCTGTGGGAGGGCGGGTGTCGATGCCTCCTCTCCCGGTGGGAGAGGATTGAGAGCCTGTCCTGAGCCAGCCGAAGGATGAGGGAGTTTCCGCTGGCAAGCGGCACGCGGCCTACGCGTTCGCACACGCGGAGGGTGGATAGCCGTCCGCCCCGATAGTGTGGTGACAGACGCCGCCCTTCGAGAGCCTCAGGGTGGGTTGATCTGGGTCCGCCTGTCTGCGCTAGAACCAGAGCGACTTGTCCACGACGTTCAAAAGTTCATCCCCTGCGGCGAACCGGCGGGCGTTGTCCAACAAGAGGTCTGAGCGGCGTTCGTCCAGGTTTGCGCCTCCGGCGTCCTCTTTGGCCGCGACGTGTGGGGTCAGGATCACATTCTGGATGTCCCAGAGCCTATGATCGGCGGGAAGCGGCTCGGTCTCGTACACATCGAGGCCCGCTCCGGCGATGACGCCGTTGTCGATCGCTGCCGCAAGGTCATCTAGCTTCGTGGTCGGGCCGCGTCCGATGTTGATGAAGTAGGCCGAGCTCTTCATCCGGGCAAACATAGCGGCGTCGAACATTCCCCTGTTCTCGGGCGTATGAGGCATCGTGAGGATGACGAAGTCCCCACGCCCGATTACGTCGGTCAATCGGTCTGGGCTGAACAACTCGTCGACCCCGTCCGGCGGCCCGCCCACGCGGGGATCGACGCCGATCGTGCGCATGCCGAAGCCTTTGCACTGCAGCGCGGTGGCGCCGCCGATGCCGCCGACTCCGACGATCACCGCGGTGGAATCGGGAAGGAACACGAACTCCGCGTCGTTCGCGTCCTTGTCGTAGGCGTGGTTCGCCTTCGCCCGCATGTAGCCCGGGAGTCCGCGCGAGAGTCCAAGGACCATCATCATGATGTGGGCGCTGATGTGGTCGTTGTAGATGCCGCGAAAGTTCGTGACGGTGACCGGGTGCGCGATCAACTCGTCGTAGTAGTAGCCGGGCGGGGGAGCGGCCTGCGGCGACTGCAACCAGCGCAATCTGGTGGCTGCCGCTAGCGCGTCAGACGGTACATTTCCGAACGCGGCGTCGGCGTCGACGATCTCGCGCTTTGCCTCGTCCGCATTCCCCGGCAGGACGACATCGAAGTCAGGCAGCGTGTCGGATATGCGGGCGGCCCACATCTTCTGGGCGTCGGTCTGCGGCGGCATGATCACGAGCTTGGGCACTGGCGGTCCTTCCCTTGTTGTATTTGGCGGTTGTATCCGGGGGTTGAATCCGGGTTGTACTTCGGCGCTGAATATCGGGCGACTTGTGATGGTCCTTAGAACTTGAACTCTACCCCCAGCTCGCCACATGCCGAGCGGAACCAGTCGATCACCTCCGGGTGGAGCGGGATGCCGCGGACCCTGCGTTCCGCCTCCTCCTCGAATTCCGGCAGTCCGGCGTAGAACACGCGCTCGTGTCCCGGCGCCGGCTTCAGGTTGCGGAGGGATCGGAGGTACTCGTCCATCCCCTTCTTGAAATCCCCGATATCGATGAACGCCTCGATGTCGTACGCGGCGACGAAGTGGTTGTTGTTGCCTTTCGGCGCCATCGGTCCGGCCGGACTCCCGTTCAGCAAACCGCCAAGAATGTCTACAACGACACCGAGCGAGTAGCTCTTATGCGAGCCCAGTTCTCTGGTGCTTCCGGCGGGAAGCAAGACATACTCGTCAGGAACCGGTACCGATTCCATGATCGGAGTGCCGTCCGGTGAGGCGATCCAGCCGGGTTCGAGATTTACGCCGAGCCGCTTTGCCAGGGTGATCTTGTTTGCGGCAAGGATCGACATCGCCGCATCGAAAACGAACGGTGGCTCGTCTCCCGCCGGGGCCGCTATGGCGATCGGGTTCGTGCCGATGGCGGCTTCTGCGGCGAACGTCGGGGCGAAGGTCGGTCCGCACGCCGTCATGCACTGGCCGATCATGTCGTGCTCCAGCGCCATCATGGCGTGGTAGCCCGCCATGCCAAGGTGGCGACCGTTGCTGATCGAGACGAGCCCGGCGCCGGTGGCTTTGCCCTTCTCGATGGCGATCTCCATCGCTTTCGGCGCGATCACGACCCCCATCCCGCGGTCGGAGTCGATAGTGGCGCAGGCGGGCGTCTCCCGTACGATCTTCCAGTTGGGCCGCGGATTGAGGTGGCCGTTGCCAAGCCCTGTGATGTAGCTGCGCATCAGGTTGGACACGCCGTGCGTCTCGACGCCGCGCAGATCGGAGGCGACCAGGACGTCGGCAGCGAGCCGGGCGTCCGCCTCAGGCAGGCCTGCACGCTCCAACAGTGCGGCGCAGGTGTCACGCAGATCGTCGTGATCGACCCGATGTGCGATCGCTTCCGGGACGTGGAACTGCTCAAGCATGGTGGTCACCTTCTGCCAGCGTTGGGCGTTGTCAAATACAGGTTTTGCGACGGCGAGTGTAATCCTCCGCGAGACTTGCCGGGCGCGAAGAGGCCCCGCCGGTCGGCGAGGCCTCTTCGTGGTCTATCTCGGTCTTCGGAGCGGCTAGCTTATGCCGGCCGCCTCGAGGGCGCTGTCGATGTCCTTCGGCTTGTAGCCGACGATCACCTCGTCGCCGATGGTCGTCACGGGCGTCGTGTTGCGGCCGAGCGCGATCAAGCGCGCCACACCTTCACGGTTCCCGGAGACGTTGACTTCCTCAAACGGGATGTCCTTGCGTGAAAGATACACTTTCACCATGTGGCAGGGTCCTCAGCCGTTTGAGGTGAAGACCGTGATCTCGTTGTTTGCGTTCAACACTAACTCCTGCGCTTGTGGGGCACGGATTCCGTACACGCCGTTTTTGGCACGCCGTCTGCAGGCGGGCCGAACTCTGGCCGGGTCGAGTGTAACCCTTTAATCTTTAGGTGCGTCTTTTGGCGAATCGTCGCGCCGGCCGATATTCGCATCCGATTTCGTGCGGTAGTCGCCGCCGAACAAGTCTTCGCCCTCTCCTACGGCCTCGTCGATTGTCTGGGTAATCTCGTCGGCGCCCTGGTACTCACGAAGAAACTCTTCGCTAACGAAAAACATTCATATACAGAACCCGTCGCGCGCGATGTCCTCGTGGTGCCGATCGCACGGGCAGATCTTCTTGCGATCCTCGACCGGATCGCCACTCAAGGGCATTCAAGGGCAGTAGCGGTACCCGTGCTCGACCTGGTTTTCGGCGAGTCCGCGTTGGACCTCGGCAACCACTTCCGGTTCAGGGAACAGCTCGTACGCGCCGCGCTCCGTGTAACGCTCGGAGAACTTGATCGTTCCCGCCAGCGCCTCTTCCTGTGTCAATTTTCGCCTGGGCATTCGGACCTTTCGTTGTGCGGCGATCTATCCGCCGCGGACGTTGTTCCTGACGCTTACCCGGCCTTTCGGGGTTCTGAGGATCTTGGGGGATCCCTTTGGACTTACGGAACCTCGGTGGGCGCTTATTTATCTTAGGACGCGCCCGGGAGGTTTTGGATTCGCATCTGAAGGTGCGAGTCGCAATCCATCCTGCGGAACCCGCCCGCCTGAAGCTTGAGTTTCCCAAGCAGGGCGGGGAGAGCCCGTTGGAACTCGTCCCGGGACTTGTCCGTCGCCGCCTCCACACTTAGTACCGCCGCGGTCGAGCAATCACAGCTTATGCCGTAGTAGATCTTGATGAACTGAGACCGGCCTGTGACGTTGGTATCGAATCGCGTCAGAGGCTTGAGCCGGAGGCGGACCAGATCCGGATCTCGTGAGATCGCGTCGGTCGTTCGCTCGTACAGCCATTCCCTGTCGGGTGGCTGGCTAGAAGTATCTCCGTCAGGGGTGATTGTTGAATCGTGTGTCATCAAATTGCCGTGGTGTATGAGTTTGCGCTCAAAGCCTGTCAAAGCAAGCGGTCGACGCAAGATCGGGCGACGATTGGCCGGAACATCGTCGCGTGTTGAACGTATCACTCTTGCAGCGTTCGGCGGCGCGCGCTAGGGTACGCGCAATATGGAAGTTGGATGGTTTGACTTCGAGCCGCCGGACCCGCCGCTGCGCAATCCGCATGCGCTGGTGATGCTCCGGCCCTGGATCAACGTCGGCAACGTTGGTTCTATAGTCCTCTCGCGGCTCGCGTCGATCTACGAATCCAAAGAGATCGCGCAGCTACGGCGGCCCGGCCATTTCTACGATTTCACGCGCTACCGGCCCGAGATGAAGTGGGTAGACGGCGAGCGTGAGATCACGACCCCGAATACCAAGATCGAGATGGTCCGCCGGCCTGAAGAGCCGGACCTTGTCCTCGTGCATCTCCTTGAGCCGCACTCCAACTCGGAAGACTTCAACGAGTCGGTTCTCGCAATGCTCGAGGCGCTCGGGGTTACCACTTACATTTCGGTCGGCGGGATGTATGACTCAGTGCCGCACTCGCGTCCGTTACTCGTGACCGGGTCGTCGCGCGGCTGGGAGATAGAGCCGGACTTGAGCGGCGTGACGCTGTCGCGCAGCCGCTACGAAGGACCGACATCTGCGACCAACGGAATCGGCGTCGGCGCCACGCAACGCGGGTTGGCCACGCTCACCGTCATGGTCCACCTGCCGATGTATCTACAGCTTGATAACGATTACGCAGGCGCGGCGCGTGCGATCGAAGCGCTTGCGCCGCTTTACGGTTTGAAGGGGATGAAGATCCCCGAGGTAGAGCTCGGGGAACAGCAGTACGCGCAGGTCACCCCTGCGATGTCCAACAACCCCCGACTCGCCGAGATGGTGAATCGGTTCGAGGTCGAGTACGACTCTCGTGACCAGGACGACGACTCGCCTCCGTCCGTCGAGCTGCCTCCGGAAATAGAGCGCTTCCTTGACGAGGTGCGCGGCGGTGATTCAGAGGACGGCCAGACCTCCGGCGGGATTTAACTCGCCGCTTCGGTTGCGGTAGTTTCGCCAGACGTCCGCCGGCCTGAAATCCGGCAAGGCGCTGCCGTCAGAGTCGTGTGCGTGGTCCGCCTACGGCCTCACCTCAGGCCTTTTAGGTTCCTTCCGGCGTCGGATTCCGTGAAGGTTTCGTTCCATCACGCGTCTCTCACTGTTAGGTCCTTTTTCATCACACCCGAGCGGAATTCCGGCGTCTAGCATATTTCGCATGAGTATCGTCACAGCGAGAACTGTTCTTCCTGAAAATCGGACCGCATTGGTTGCCGCGGGGCGGCCGGTCCGGCGATCTGGATGGCTGAAGACCGTGGGGTTGATGATCGTGGTCGCGACCCTGGTCTCCTGCGGCGGCTCCTCCGAACGGACCGCAGATGAACAGACGGATACCGGCTCGGCTGCGGCCACATCGACCGCAGTCCCGGCCGCGACCGGAAACGATACGGCCGCCGCATCAATTGGAGATCAAGCCAATCCGATCGGGATTCCGACCGAAGATGTGGTGAACGCACTGGCCCGAAACGGCGTTTGGCCCCAGGGCGTGTGGCCGTCGCTTGAGGTCGTTCTGGCGAATTCGGCGTTCTACGCAGCCTTCGGCGAACCGGTGCCTGCGGAGTATCAGGGGACGCCGTCGTTGCTGTTCATCGTCAACGAAGACTCACACGACGATCTCGGAGCGGACCCGCCTTCGCCGATTCTGCGAATCGATGGAGGCGAAGGCCACACTCCGATGAGTGTCGAAGTGCAGACATTCTCCTTCCACCACCGCACTTCGCTCGTTCGATACGGTCTTACCGGAGCCGGCGGCGAGCCGATCTTCGGCGAAAAAACCCGCTTGATAGAGATGGTGTTTTCCGGCGAGGGAGACGCCTCGACCGACCTCAACGAACTACGGTGGGAGTTGCCGATCGCATTTGCGGACGGCATCGCCTCGCGAGATGTCACGCTGGGCACTGAGCCGGGCGCGGACTCCATCGTGTCGTTGGTCCGGGTGGGATCGCGTTACGAGGGAGAACTGGAAGCCGCGATAGCGTCGGTCAATAGCGACGCCACGGTGATTGTGGAGTTGACCGATGCCGGCGCGACGCCGGATGAGCTACGCATCCCGTACGGCCAGCGCGTCGCTCTCGTGATGCGAAACACCGGCGTACAGGAGCATCACTTCCACATCATGGACCTCGAAACGGACGTCCTGCACTGGTATGCGAAAAGCGGGACGGTGGTCGCGGGCGAGCCGTTGACGGAGGCCGGGGCCGCCGCGTACGTGACGGCCGCTGAAGATGCGGACGTCGACATGGACATGGACACCGGCATGGACATGACTTCACACGCCGCGGCCGACGGCGACGGGATGAACTTCGTGTCCTCCGGTGAACTGGTGGGCCACCACATCTGCGTCTCAGAGTCCGGCATTTGCCCGACCGGGGACTGGGTGCACGCCCACGCCAATCCGGGCGACTGGGATCTCATCCTGTTCGTCCCGGCAGACCGGGGAACCTTTGAGGTCCAAGACCCACTGCATCCGGACATCTCAGCGCAGGTAGTCGTGTACTAACGGGTTCACGAGCGCAGCGCGTAGATCACGGTTCGCGCCGCGGCGCCTCAACCAACGTCGGCCGCGATCCGCGTCATGTCCACAAAGCAGCCCCGTATCGTGAATCGAACGGAGACTCTGGACGCGGGCTACAAGGGATTGTGGTCGGTGGACCCGGTGATCTGGGGTTGCGGGGAGTACGGGGTCAAATCCCCTCTTTGCTCCGGCGGGGAGCCGGCCAGAGGGAAGCTCAGAAGTCCGTTCTGAGGCGTTCTCTCAATTCGATGACTGCAACGATGCCGCTTGAGTCGATCTACCGAGGATGGACTCGAGCGCCCGGAGCAGGGTCGTCCTCACCCCGTGATACCCACCCGGTTAAACTGCCACGGATTTCCGCGCCCAGGGTGGAGACGCGTCCAGAAACGGCGCGGCGCACGCGGCGGCAATGGGGATCTGGACAAGTAGCCGAAGATGAATCGCGATGGAACGCCATCGCAACAGGCTCGGCTGGATCTGGTTGGTATCCAGTGCGTTGATCGCGCTGGGAGCGATTGCAGGCATTTTCTTCTTCCTGTTCATCGCGTCGGACGGCGACAAGACCGCCGGTGAGCTGCTGTTCCTGGCCGTCGGGACTTTGCCCGGAGTCGTCGGCGGCGTCGGGCTACTCAAGCGTCGAAACTGGGCCCGGATACTGGTCTTGATCATGGGCGCGCTGGCCGTCATGGCATTTCCGATCGGGACCGCCATGGGTGGCTACACGTTCTGGGTACTTCTTAGAAGAGAGACCGTCGAGTTATTTGCATAATCTCGGCTCTGACCGGGGCGGCGCCGCGTTCCGGCCAGGGACGAAGGGGTGGCAAAACGGCCGTGAGGTTCTCCACCTGCGCGCCAGGAATGACAACACGCCTTGTCCGACGTTTGCGGGGCGCCCGCGGGGCGCGACGTATTCGCGCTGAACCGGGTGCAGGTATGCTGCCCGGACTAACTCGGCCGCCAAAGCATCGCTGAGAACGCTGTCAAACACGGCATGACGTTGACTGGCTCCGAGGCGAAGCGATTTCCGACCGAGGAGTACCAGACGGCATGTGCGCGGCAGATGCTGATGCGTCGTCCAGGGGAGCCGGATGACATCGGCGCAGCGATGGCGTTTCTGGCGTTAGACGACGCGAGCCACGTCAGCGGACAGGTGATCTTCGTGGACGGCGGATACTCTGTCGGCATGCTTTCGGTGAGCGGTTAGCTCTGATGGGGAGCGCGATATGACTTTTGAAGGCAAGACGGCGATAGTCACCGGCGCGGCGCAGGGGATTGGGCGCGCAGTGGCGTTGGACCTGGCGGAACGTGGCGTCGGACTTCTGCTGGCGGATATCCAGGGCGACAAGGTGGAGGGTGTAGCGGCCGAGGTCCGGTCCTCCGGCGGCACGGCAACGGCGACAAGTGTCGACGTTACCAATGCCGGTTCGGTGGGCGAAATGGTTGCGTTGGCGCTCCGCGAGTTTGGCGCAATCGACATCCTCGTGAACGACGCCGGCGGTAGCGGTACCGAGGGCATCCTCGATATCGAGGACGTATCGGAGGATCGTTGGGACGCGCAGGTCGATCTGAACCTGAAGGGAGCGTTCCTGTGCTGCAAAGCGGTCGTGCCACATATGCGGGCGCGAGGTTACGGCCGAATCGTCAATCTTTCGTCGTCCAACGCCAGGGGGCACTTCGGGCCGTTATATACCTCAGGCATTCGGCTGCCGTATGCGGCGGCGAAGGCGGGGATCGTCGGTCTGACGGCGCAACTGGCTCGTGACCTCGGGCGCTCCGGTATCTACGTGAACGCCGTGCTGCCGGGCTTCATCCTGACGGAAGAAGGGGCGCGGGTTCGCGGACGATACGAAGAGCTTCAGCGCGTGTCGCAGGAGGCGATGGCGGAAGCGGTCCCGCTGGGACGGCCGGGTCGCGCCGACGAGGTGGCGAAGGCGGTGGCGTTCCTGGCGTCGGACGATGCGAGTTACATCACCGGGACAGTCGTGGAGGTCACGGGCGGGCGGTAGGGGGGCGTAGGTGGATGGTGACCACCCGTCAAACGACCCACCTCCAAACCTCCTCCTGGAAGGGAGGAGGCCTTCGCGAAAGCCCCCTCCTAATATAAGGAGGGTGGGGGTGGTTATTCGCCGTGAGATCGGCAGTCGTTGCGACCCACATCCAAACCCTTCGACTGCGATGATCTCCTCGATCTCCTCCCTCTCGCTCGCAGGGAAGGAGTGTCGGGCTAATCCCCCACGATCAGGTCCGGGTCGATCTCCACGCCGAGACCTGGCCCCTGCGGAACCGCCATGTAGCCGTCTTCGACGACCGGGTGGTTGGCCATTATCGAGAAACCGTTCTTGTACGAGCCGATCGGCGGATCGTTCAACAGCTCCATGAACGGCGCGTGCGGCCACGAGGCGACGAGGTGCAGGTGGGCGATCACGCCGAGATTGCCGCCACCGTGGTGGGGGACGATCTGCTTGCCGTGAAGCTGCGCCAGCACGCCGATCTTCCGTAGCGTCGTTATGCCGTCCAGCACCATGCTTTCCGGCTGGAGCACGCCGTATACGTTCTGCTCCACCATATCGACGAACTCGTGGATACCGACGTTGTTCTCGCCGCCCGCAAGTGGCATCGCGATCGCCTCGTTGATCGCCGTCAACTCCTTGTAGGCGTAACGCAGGCGTGGCTCCTCAAGCCAGTAGCAGCCGAGCGAGTCGAGCGCCATCGCCGTTTCCATGGCGCGCTTGAAGTCCCACTGGACGCCGGGCTGCCACGTTCCGGCTGACTGGGCCTGATTGGCGTCAGCCATCACGGTCATGCGATCTCCGACGGCGTCCTGGACCATCTCGAAAGTGCGGATGTCCTCGGCGATCGTCTCGTGGTGAAGCCGGAGCTTGATAGCTTTCCAGCCTTCGTCGGCGAGCTGCGTCGCCATGTCAGCCCTTTCCTCCGGCGTCGACAGCACATACATGCTGGCGTAGGGGATCACGCGGTCCTTCCCGCCGCCCCAGAGCTTGTAAAGGGGCTGCCCCGCGGCCTTGCCGATCAGGTCCCAGAGGGCGATGTCGATTCCGGCCAGCCCGCGATACGACAGGGTTTTGATGTAGTAACGCATCGCGGCGTCGTGGGACTCGACCTCGAACGGGTCTTTACCGAGCAGGAACTCTCTGACCGCTGGAATGTACTGCGGATCGACCGCCGGGCCGATTCCGGTCAGTCCCTGATCGGTGTGGATCTCGACGAACGAACCGCCCCCGACCCGGAATTTGGAGAGTGTGCCCACGCTCCATGCCGGCTCAAGCTCACCGACCTCTTTTACGACCCTGAGGTTTCTGGACCTGACGTCCGTGATCTTTAACCGGGGACTGGCCATGTGTATGGAGCTCCTACTGCGGTGGAGGGCGAAATTCAGGCTTCGGAGACTAACCGCTTGGGCGTGACATTGCATCCACCGTTAGTCGGGCGGCAAAGGCCATCGGTGAGCAGAGTCGCGTTCGGGCCGCTCGCAGAAGCGGGAATGCAAACGTCGAGCGGCGACCGGGGTGTCTGCTCCTCACATGTCGCCGCGAGAACTGGAGCATTGACATAACTGATTAGTTATATTATGTTTTCGTTATGGAAGCTGTTGGTTATATAAACTCCTCTCCAAATCTCGACATCATCTTTGCCGCTCTATCCGACCCGACGCGGCGGGCGATTCTGTCGCGACTTGCTCAAGGGCAGGCGTCCGTAAACGAGTTAGCGGCTCCGTTTGAGATCAGTCAGCCGGCGGTCTCGCGGCACCTGAAGGTACTTGAGCGAGCGGGATTGATCGTGCGGGACGTCGACGAACAGCGTCGCCCTGCGAGCTTGAAGGCGGACAACCTTGCGGTGGCCGCCGATTGGCTCGCCGAGTTCAAAGATTTTTGGGGTGCAAGGTTCGATCGACTCGACGATTTCCTCAGCGAAATGAAACAGATCAATGAACAAGGGGAGCACAGTGAGTGAGTTGCCTGAATTTGTAATGGAACGGGAGTTCGACGCTCCCCGGGAACTGGTTTGGCGTGCATGGACTGAGCCGGAGTTGCTCGCGCGTTGGTATGGACCAAATGTAGAAACGGTCGTTCACAAAT
The DNA here is from genome assembly GCA_027623795.1 of Chloroflexota bacterium. Lineage (GTDB taxonomy): Bacteria > Chloroflexota > Dehalococcoidia > Lucifugimonadales > Lucifugimonadaceae. The sequence goes on along the minus strand of JAQBUX010000003.1, from coordinate 35,393 downwards.
TCGAATTGAAGCCCGGCGGTTTATGGCTCCACGAGATGAAGACGGGCGAGAACTCACATTTCGTCAAGATCGAGTTTCAGGAGATTCAACCGCCGGAGCGATTGGCCTGGCGAGAGTCCGGTGCAGATGCGGACTGGAACATCAGCGCCAACCCGATGATGCCGGACTGGCCGCGCGTGTTGTCGACGACGGCGACATTCGAGTCCGCAGGCCCGAAGACCAAGATGCGATTTACCTGGGCGCCGTTTGAGGCCACGGACGCCGAAATCGCTTCCTTCAGGGGCGCGATGGACCACCTGGGCGGCGGTTGGGGCGCAGGGTTCGAAATCATCGCCGAGATACTCGCTGAACTGCAGGCAGAGATCTCCTAGCCAGAAGAGTTCAACGCCGGGAGACCCAGCGTTCTTGATTCCCGGTCTATGAAGCGATCTGCGCGACACGACGGCGCGAGAGCAAGACGCGAAACCGCCCCCTTTTCGAGACTCTCGAAAAGGGGGCGGTCGATTGGAAGTAACCGCCGCGCGGTCTACTTCTTGACCTCTGTCTTCGCAAGCGCCTCGACGTACTTGAGGATTCCGGCATGGTCGTCCCTGCCGTTGCCCTCGTTGTAGAGCGCCTGGAGCACCTGCTGGAGCTGGGCGCTCATCTGGAGCGGCACGCCCATCTGCTGCGCCGTGTCCATCACGTTGTTCATGTCCTTCAGGTGCAGCTCGATGCGGAATCCGGCCTGAAAGTTGCGGTTGAACATCATCGGCGCTTTGGCGTTCATGACGTTCGAGCCGGCCAGTCCGCCCTTGATGGCGTTGAACACCGTCTCGGGGTCCAGCCCGGCCTTACTGGTGAGGACGAGCGCCTCCGCAAGGGCGTTGATGTTGGCGGCGACGCAGATCTGATTGGCGAGTTTGGTAAAACCGCCGGCGCCCACGTCGCCGCAAAGCACGGCCGATGCGCCCGTGGCGTTGAACACGGGCGCTGCGCGGTCGAATGCCGCTTGAGAGCCGCCGACCATGATCGCCAGCGTTCCGGCGACCGCGCCCGGCTCGCCGCCGGAGACCGGTGCGTCGAGGAAGTCGATGCCCGCGGCCGCTAGCTCTTTGCCGATCTGCTGGGAGACGAGTGGCGCAATCGAGCTCATGTCGACCACGAGTTGGCCCTTGTCGGCGCTTTCGACGACGCCGTTTTCGCCGAGGATCGCGGTCATAGACTGCGGCGAGTTTTGGACCATGATCACCGTGACGTCAGACTTCGAGGCCACGTCGGCGGGAGAGGTACCGAGAATTGCGCCGTCCGTGACCAGTTCTTCAACAGGCTCCGGGAACAGGTCGTACACGGCAACCTCGTGCCCGGCCGCCATGAGGTTGCGGGCCATCGGTTTGCCCATGATCCCCAGGCCGATGACGCCGATTCGTTCCAGGTCAGCCATTACATCCTCCAGAAAAATCGTTTCTTGTTAGTGGTTTGTTAGAGATCCTGTCCGGGCGATCCGGCTTTTCGACGTCGTGTCGGGATCAGTCTTCTTTCCAGAACCGCTCTTCTTCCACGCGGTATCCCGTGCCGTTGAGCCGGTGTTTGACGTCTTCGATCATCTGGGGGTGTCCGCAGGCGTAGACGATGGTGTCGTCCGGCGAGAGGTGGAACTTGTCGATGTACTTCTCGGTCAGCACGTTGACGCGACCGGTCTCACCCGTCCAACCCGCGTTTCGCTCTTCGCGGGGCCTGCTGATGGTCGGGACGAAACGGATGTTGTCGTGTTCCGCGGCCATGCGCGAAAGCTCTCCGTCGTACCCGAACTCATCGACGTAGCTGGCGCCTTCAAGCACAAAGAAGTTGAACTCACCGAACGGTTGCTGCCCGGGGTCGGTCGCCAGTCCGACGAGAGTTTCGAGGTGGTACCGAAGAATGCTCACGTACGGAACGACGCCGGTCACCGTGGACATGAACAGGTGGTTCTTCGCGTCCGGTTGGAGCACGAAAACACCCTTCGCGCGTGGGCGAAGCGTGACCGTTGCGCCCGGCTGTAGCTTGTAAAGGAGCGGGGTGAGCGCGCCGTCGGGCGGCGGCACTCGTTCGATAAATAGCTCGATCTCATCCTCTCGCGGAGAGGAGACGATCGAGTAGGCGCGCTCAATGCCGTCGTATCCGATCGTGCAGTACTGACCGGGTTTGAACAGGAAGCTCTGTTCTGGCTTGAGCCAGACGCGCCACAAATCCTCGGCAAAGTCTTCCCTGCGCGTGATCTCCGCGGTGGTGAAACGCCCGCGAGGGGTGGCGGGTGATTCGGCTCGCTGGGTCATCGGTCCTCCTGAAGATTCGGGGCGATTTTCACCCGGTTCGACGTCGGTCCAGAGTCCATTCCGGACCCTGGTTCGTTCCGGGGCTCGCATATCCTACCGCTTGCCGGATTCACCGCGCCCGGATGGTGCGCGATTGGTATCTACAAGCCATGCGGTTTCGATCGGTTACGAGCGTAGAATCGAGCCGCTAAGTACGAACCACTCCAATACCGTTGGCCGATTACGGCCGCCGTTCTCCGCCCCCGGTCAGGGGGATAGTCCCACCGAGGTGATCCCCATGGTGAGCACCGGCCCCGCCTATAGCGTCACGATTCGCGCTGAGTACAAGAACTCGCCGGGCATGCTGGGCAAGATCACGACATGCATCGGTGATCAGGGCGGGGACATGGCGGGGATCGACGTGGTCGCCGTCACTGACCAGAGCATGGTCCGGGACCTGACGGTCTACGCCTCGGGTGTCGAGCACGCCCAAGAGATCATTGATGCGGTCGGCAGTATCGACGGCGTGGAAATCCGCAGCGTGTCAGATGCCACTTTCCTGTTCCACCTCGGCGGAAAGATCGAGATGCGGAGCAAAGTCCCTGCCAAGACGCGCGAAGACATGTCAAAGGCCTACACGCCGGGCGTCGCGCGGGTTTGCATGGCGATCCACGCCGACCCGAGTGCGGTGTGGGCGCTCACCGGCAAAGCGAACACGGTCGCCGTGGTGACGGATGGAAGCGCCGTGCTCGGGCTCGGCGACATCGGGCCTGAGGCCGCAATGCCCGTCATGGAGGGCAAAGCGCTGCTGTTCAAGGAGCTCGCCGGCGTCGACGCATGGCCGCTATGCCTGGACACGCAGGACGTGGATGAGATTGTCATGATCGTCAAGGCGATCGCGCCCGGATTCGGTGGGATCAATCTGGAAGACATATCGGCGCCGCGCTGTTTCGAGATCGAAGAGCGTCTTAAGGCAGAGCTGGATATCCCGGTTTTCCACGACGACCAGCATGGCACCGCCGTTGTGATGCTCGCAGGGCTGATCAACTCGCTTGCCGTGACCGGCAGGCAGCCTGAGGACATCAAGGTCGTCGTGCTTGGCGTCGGAGCGTCCGGTACGGCTTGCGCCAAGATAATGATGAGTCACGGTGTGAAAAACATCGTCGGATTTGACCGGCAGGGCGCACTCTCACGGGACCGTGACTACAGCGACAACCGTTTCAAGCAATGGTTTGCGGACAACACGAACCCCGCCAATGAGAGCGGCTCACTCCGTGAAGTGTTGAAGGGCGCGGACGTTTTCCTGGGACTGTCCGGGCCGGGTCTCGTGACTCGCGAGGACCTGGCCGGAATGGCCGACAAGGCCATCATCTTTGCGCTCGCCAACCCGACCCCCGAGATCGCGCCGGAAGAGGTCCCCGACAACGTTGCGGTGATCGCCACCGGAAGATCCGACTACCCGAATCAGATCAACAACTCGCTCGGCTTTCCTGGTTTGTTCCGCGGGATATTCGATGTGCGGGCCTCCGAGATTAACGACGAGATGAAGTTGGCCGCGGCGCGGGCGCTCGCCTCGGTCATCCCGGAAGACAGCCTCGGACCGGATTTCGTAATACCAAGCGTGTTCGACGCCAACGTGGTTGGCCGTGTCGCCGCAGCGACGGCGCAGGCGGCGATCGACTCGGGCGTCGCAAGGCGCTCAAGCCGCACGGACGACGACGCCGAGAACTACACGAGCTTCCGACTGCGGTAGTCGGCGATCTCTGAAGCCGCTTCGCCGAACGGGGAGAGGGTAGAGTTCCCTGTTGGAATTCCACGCGCCTGGGATTACCACGCGCTTGGAATTCCCATGCGCCTGAATTTCAGGATCGCCCGTACTTGTTAACCGTTACTTGCCCCAACATGAGAATCGATCTTGAGCGGTCGTAGTTCAACGCCCGGTAGGCCCGACGTAGTGATTGTCGGTGGCGGCGTGGTTGGATGTGCGACCGCGTACTTCCTGGCGCGGGACGGCTTGTCGGTGATGCTGATCGAAAGAGATTCGGTCGCGAGCCACGCGTCCGGATTCGCCTACGGTGGGTTGTCACCGATCATCGGGGTAGAGGAAGACGACCCGATGCTCCCGCTTTCGGACGCGGCAGATGCGATCCACCGTGAGCTTGCAGGACGTTTACCGGGCGAGAGCGGCGTCGAGTACGAATATCGCAGGAAGACATCGCTCACGGTCGCTACCTCGCCGTTGGAGGTGGATGACCTTCGACTTGCATACGACTGGCTCGCCACTAATTACGATGGCGAGGTCGTCTGGCACGACCAGAAGTCGCTGCGAGAGTTGGAGCCGCGGGTCGGTGCGTCGGTAATAGCGGGGCTGTTTGCGGACCGCTCGGGCGAGGTGGAGCCCTACCGGTTCACGCTCGCGCTGTGGCAGGCGGCGGAACGCTCAGGCGCCGTGATGCGGAACGCGGCGGTTGCCGGAGTGGAACGGAGCGGCGGCAACGTTCGCGGCGTAAGGCTGGAGAACGGCGAAGAGATCACGGCAGGAGCCTTCGTGCTCGCCGCAGGCCCGTGGATGGGGAAAGCGACGGAGTGGCTGGGGATAGACATACCGATCTCACCGCTAAAAGGCCAGATACTGCGGTTGAAGGCGCCCGGCGAGCCGCTGGCGGTATCGCTTTCATGGTCCCACAACTACGCAACGACGAAGCCGGGCGGGTTGCTGTGGTGCGGCACGACCGAGGAGCGCGTCGGGTTCGACGAGACGCCGACGGCGTTCGGCCGGGACACGATAATGGCGTCTGTCATTGAGGTGCTGCCCTATCTGGCGGACGCCGAGCTGGTCCAGCACACCGCATGTCTCCGGCCGGTCGCGCCGGACGGTCTGCCTGTGATCGGACCCGCCCCCGGTAACTCCGGCGTGTTTATCGCTTCAGGTAGCGGCCGGAAAGGCATCTTCCTGGGTCCGGCGATGGGGCGATCGATAGCAGACATGGTGGAGGGCCGGGAGTCGTCTATAGACGTGTCGAGGTTGTCCCCCGATCGATTCGCGGGCATCCGTTGAACGGGCTGTTGGGACGCCTGAGACGGTTCGGCCCATCTGTCGCGGACAGGCCCCGGCAATTGGACCTCAGTACCGCCGCGCCGATGGTCGATCAATCCCACTCCGTCGATTCCCTTGAGCGACTCTCTGAGCTGAATGAGCTCGTCGGCGCCGCGGTCGTACAGCATGAACCGGGCATGACTCCGCTGCCGCCGCTACGCGTTTCCCGCCGGATGACAAGAACGCTCGGAAGTTACCGGCCGGACATCCGACTGATATCGCTCAGCTCAAGGTTGTTGACGTTCGGCGACCCCGAGCACGTGACGACTGTGCTACTGCACGAGACGGCGCACGCGATCACGCACCACCGGGACAAGAAGGCGAGTTCGCACGGGCGATTGTTCAAAGTGGTGTGCCGGGAACTGGGGATCGAGCCCCGCAGATTTGTCGATGTGCCGATTCAAGTGTGGTCGTCCCGCCAGCGCTACATATTCACCTGCTCGGAGTGCGGTGTCGCGCTGGTGCGCAAACGACTCGTTCGGATGGCTCGATGCACGTGCGGCGTAAGGCTCGAAGTGAAGCGGGCGGCACGCGTCGCGGTAGATGACGCCGGGCAGGTCACACGGGTGGAGGGCTACGCGTCTCCGCGGCGTCGGTAGGGGGATTCGCCGTCTGGGCCGGTCAGACCCCCTCCTAATTTAGGAGGGGGTTCGGGGGTGGTTACTCGCGACGCGAACCCTTCGACTTTTCCCCTCCGGGAGCCACCTCCAAAAGCTCCTCCCTCCCAGGGAGGAGGCCACACGTTGTCGAACCAAGCCCTCCATCGTGAAATGCAGGTAGCCCTCGCCCCGTCGGAGTGCTAGCCTTATCTGCAGACAACCGAGAGTTCTGGCGTGCTGCGCTGGAACTCGCCGGTGGCCTTTAACTCAGTCCAGAGAGGCTGGCAAGGACACCCGGCACCTGTTGCTTCGTACGCCTGCGGGCGTCGCATAGCTTCGGACGCCAACCCTCGCCGCCTGACTTTGGATCAGGAATGGTGAGGGTTTTTTCGTGGCCCAGGTCCAGGGCGATCAGGCGAGGCTCATCATGTCGGCGGAGCAACTCCGCCGCGCGCTCGTTCGCATTTCCCACGAGATTTTGGAACGAAACGAGCATCCGGTTGCGATCGTCGGGATGCATCGTCGCGGCGTCGATCTTGGGCGGCGGCTCGCCGGCCTGATCGAATCGATCGAAGGCGAAGAACCCGATTTCGGAACGCTCGACCCTCGGCTTTACCGTGACGACCCGGGACCGGCATCAACAAAGCCGGTCTTCCCGAGCGAGATCAACTTTCCGATCGACGGCCGCCCCGTCGTTCTCGTCGACGACGTTCTTTACACCGGCCGCACCATTCGGGCCGCACTCGACGCCTTGCTCGACTTTGGCAGGCCAAGCTCGATCCAGCTCGCCGTGCTGGTCGATCGCGGGCACCGGGAGTTGCCGATCAGGGCCGATTATGTCGGCAAGAACGTGCCGACAGCGCGCGGCGAGGACGTCCAGGTTTTGCTGAGCGAGGTGGATGGCTCTGACGGCGTTGCGCTTGTCCGGGCGACCGAAACCCCCGCCAACAGCGGAGGACTGACCTAATCATGGCGCGTACCCGTACCGCAACATCGTCCCCGGAACGGTCTGTAGAAGGCCATCCCGGAAGCGACTCCTCGATCACGACGGCCCGGCAAAGCCCGGACAGCACGCGCGGTAGCCAGCCGCCCATGTTCGGCGGGCTCTCCGGTTCCCGGCGTCATGTCCTTGACCTGGATGACTTCTCCCGCGAAGAGATCGAACACATCTTGCAATCGGCTGACGGCATGAACGAGGTGCTGTCGAGAGACGTGCGCAAGACCCCGACCTTGAGGGGCAAAACGATTCTGACGCTGTTCTACGAGAACAGCACGCGCACACGGGTTTCGTTTGAACAGGCGGGCAAAGTGCTCGGAGCGGACGTGATCAACGTGACCGCGTCCGCGAGCAGCGTCGCCAAAGGCGAGTCGCTGCTAAACACGGTGCGCACGCTTGAGGCGATGAAGATCGACGTCCTCGTCATCCGCCACCCCCATTCCGGCGCTCCGTACTTCGTTGCGTCTCATATCGAGGCGGGCGTCGTAAACGCCGGCGACGGGACGCACGCCCACCCGACTCAGTCACTCCTGGACCTGTACACGATGCGCCGCCACCTGGGCGGTATCGCCGGACGCAAGGTCGCGATCATCGGCGACCTCCACTTCTCCCGCGTGGCACGTTCAGATGTGTGGGGACTGCGCAAGATGGGCGCCGAGGTTGTTGTCTGCGGACCGCCGACACTGCTGCCATATGGATTGCGACCCGGCACGAATGGCGATACAAGACAGACCGAGAACTCGACATTTACGGGTGTAAGAGTTGTCGACCGCGTCGAGGAGGCGCTTGAGGGCGCAGATGTGGTGATGGCGCTCCGGATTCAGCGGGAGCGGCAAGACTCTGGCAACTTGCCGGACCTGAGGGAGTACTCGCGTCTGTACGGGATCACGGCAGACCGGTTGGCGATCGCCAACTCGGGGGCGCTTCTGATGCACCCCGGCCCGATGAACGAGGGCATCGAGATCAGCTCGGACGTGGCCCACGGTGCGCAGGCCGTGATCGAGGAACAGGTGAGCAACGGCGTCGCCATACGGATGGCGGTGCTCTACATGTTGTGCGCGAGGTCACGAAACGGTGAGTAAGCCGATCGCAATCACGGGCGGGCGTGTCATCGACCCGGCGCAGGGCATCGACCGGGTGGCAAACGTCCTGCTCAAGGACGGCGTGGTCGAGGCCGTCACAGGGACTCCGGGCGCGGCGTCAGAAGGCTATGAAGAGATCGACGCATCGGGCCTGGTCGTGGCGCCCGGATTCATCGACGTCCACACGCATCTTCGCGAGCCGGGGCTGGAGCACAAGGAGACGGTAGCCACCGGGACACGTGCGGCGGCGGCCGGCGGTTTCACGACGATCTGCGCGATGCCCAACACCGAGCCCGCCCAGGACAACGCCTCCACCATCGAGTTTGTTTTGAGATTGGGCCGTGAGCAAGGAGTCGTTCGAGTTCTTGCTATCGGCGCGGTGACCGTGGGACGGGCGGGTGTGCAACTCGTCGAGATGGCGGAGCTTGCGGACTCCGGGGTTATCGGTTTCTCGGACGACGGCAGCCCGGTGGCGGACCCGAACCTGATGCGGCAGGCGCTCACTTATTCGCAGATTACCGGTCTGCCGATCATCAACCACTGCGAAGAGCCGTCGATCGCGGGCGCCGGCCAGATGCAGATGGGCGTGATCGCGTCACATCTGGGGCTGTCAGGTGTGCCGTCGGAGGCCGAGTCGGTGATGGTGGAGCGCGACATCGCCCTGGCCGAACTGACCGGCGGGCGGCTGCATGTCGCGCACCTGAGCACGCGCAGGTCTGTCGAGGCGGTGCGGCGGGCGAAGGAGCGCGGTCTGCGCGTCACGGCCGAGGCGACGCCGCACCACGTGAGCATCACGGAGGCGTGGGTGTACGGACTGGGCGGGGCGATGCCGGACGACGGCGCTCTGACCACAAAGGCGTACGACACGAACACCAAGGTGAACCCTCCGTTACGCACGCAGGACGATGTAGACGCTGTGGTGGAGGGGCTCGCCGATGGGACGATCGACATGATCGCCACCGATCACGCGCCGCACGCCACGGTGGACAAGGAGTGCACTTACCAGGAGGCGGCGCACGGCATCAGCAATATCGAAACGGCGTTCGGCTCGTGCATGGTCCCGGTTCACGCCGGAAGTCTGTCGCTGGAAGATCTGATCGAGCGTATGACCGCCGCCCCGGCGCGGTTTCTGGGAATGAACCTCGGAACCCTGAAGCCCGGGTTTCCGGCCGACGTGGTCGTACTCGACCCCAACGCCAAGTGGACGGTAGATCCGACCGCGTTTTTCTCGAAAGGCAAGAACACGCCGCTGTCGGGTACGACTTTGAAGGGCCGTGTAGTAACGACCCTGTACGCCGGTGAAGTGGTACACGAGGCCCGCGCTCATGCCGGCTAGATCGCAAGCGGCACGGCTCTCCGCGTACCTTGTCCTGGAGGATGGGTCTGTATATCGCGGCGCCCGGCTCGGGGCAGACGGAGAGGCCACGGGCGAGGTCGTGTTCAATACCTCGATGACGGGCTATCAGGAGATGCTGACCGACCCGTCCTACGGCGGCCAGATTCTGATCCCGACCTATCCGTTGATCGGCAATTACGGCGTGAACGACGACGATTGGGAATCGAAGCGCATCCAGGTGCGCGGATTCGTCGTGCGCTCCGATTGCGATCTCCCGAGCCATCGTGACAGCAAGTCAACGATCGACGAGTTCCTGGCGGAAAACGGCATCCCCGGTATTTCAGGTGTGGATACGCGCGCGATCACGCGGAAGCTGAGATCACACGGCGTGATGATGGGTTTGATTACCGCTGAGGAAGACGTCGAGTACGGGTTGAAGCAGATCGGGGCTGCCCCGCGCTACGGCGAGTTTGACGTCGTGACGAATGTATCGACGTCAGAGATTTATACGTGGGACGGCGCCGGGACCGCCGCCGGAGATGGACGGCCGCATGTGGTGGTCGTCGATCTCGGCGTGAAGCACAACATCCTCCGCAATCTCGAGAAGCGCGGGTGCCGGGTAACGGTGACGCCGATGGACGTGACGGCCGAGCAGGTCATGGCGCTGGAGCCGGACGGTGTGTTGCTTTCGCCCGGTCCCGGCGACCCTGTGTTTCTGGACTCGGTCGTCGATCTGGCGAAGTCGCTCTCAGATCGGGTACCGATGTTCGGGATATGCCTTGGCCATCAGGTGATTGCGCGGGCGTTCGGGGCGGAGACGTTCAAGCTCAAGTTCGGACACCGCGGAGGCAACCACTCCGTCATGGACGACGAGTCAGGCCGGGTTTACGTGACGGCGCAAAACCACGGGTACGCCGTGTCCCGGGATGGACTCTCGGACGAGATGATGGTGACGCATCGGGACCTGAGCGACGACACGGTGGAAGGGCTGCGACACAAGACGCTGCCGATCATGACGATCCAGTACCACTCAGAAGCATCGCCGGGTCCGCGGGACGCCGAGTACCTGTTCGACCGGTTTGTGGAGATGGTTGCAGATGCGAAACGCACCCCCTCTGCCAGCGGGAGAGGGGACATCTGGCGTACCTCAAGCGCGCAACGAAATCGACAGATGCCCCGTTTCTCACCGGAAGACGGGACACAGCGGACCGAATTATTCGACACCCGGAACCTGTTGTGAACTCGACCAAGAAAGGTGACGTTTGAGCACATCCACCCGCCAAAAAGTCCTCGTTATCGGCTCCGGGCCGATCGTTATCGGCCAGGCTGCTGAGTTCGACTACGCCGGCACGCAGGCGTGTAAGTCGCTGCGTGAGGAGGGTGTCGAGGTCGTTCTCGTCAACTCCAACCCGGCGACGATCATGACAGACGAGGACGTGGCCGACCGCGTCTACATCGAGCCGCTAACGGTCGCCGTTGTGTCGCGCATCATCGAGCGGGAGCGCCCGGACGGCATCTTGCCGACTCTCGGCGGCCAGACCGGGCTGAACCTGGCTGTGGAGCTGTCGGAGGCCGGCGTTCTTGAAAAGTACAACGTCCGTGTCCTTGGCACGCAGATCGCTTCGATCCAAATGGCGGAGGACCGGGAGCAGTTCCGGGACTTGATGAGGCGGCTCGGCGAACCGGTGCCTCCTTCGGACGCCGTGGAGTCGATCGAAGACGCAGTGTTGGCGGCGGAGAAGATCGGCTACCCGGTCGTCGTCCGGCCCGCTTACACCCTTGGTGGGACGGGTGGAGGCGTCGCCGCTGACGAGGTCGCATTACGAGAGATATCGGCGGGCGGGTTGAGCGCGAGCCTCGTGGGACAGGTGTTGATCGAAAAGTCCCTCGTCGGCTGGAAAGAGGTCGAGTACGAGGTGATGCGTGACGGCGAGGACAATACCGTCACGATCTGCAACATGGAGAATCTGGACCCGATGGGGGTCCACACCGGTGACTCGATAGTCGTCGCACCAAGCCAGACCCTGTCCGACAAGGAGTACCAGATGCTCCGGACGGCGTCGTTAAACATAATCCGGGGGCTTGGCATCGAGGGTGGTTGCAACGTCCAACTGGCGTTGCGGCCGGGCGCCGATGTCGAAGCGACGCTGCCCGCGATCCCTGAAGGCTCACCCCACTACTACGTCATCGAGGTAAATCCACGGGTTAGCCGGTCCTCCGCGCTGGCCTCGAAGGCGACGGGCTACCCGATCGCACGCGTCGCAGCGAAGATCGCTCTGGGCAAGACGCTTCACGAAATCCCGAACGCCGTGACCTCGCGGACCTCTGCGGCTTTCGAGCCCGCGCTTGACTACTGCGTCGTCAAAATTCCGCGCTGGCCCTTCGACAAGTTTCCGACCGGCGACCGTACTCTCGGCACCCAGATGAAGGCGACCGGCGAGGTGATGGCGATCGACCGCACCTTCGAGGCCGCGCTGCAAAAGGCGGTCCGATCTCTGGAGGTCGGCGGCCGATCTTTGCTGTGGCAGGACCCCGAGTGGGAGAACGGCAATTTCGATCTTGGTCCCGACGATAACCGGATCTGGAAACTGGCCGCCGCTCTGCGCCGAGGCTGGACGCCGGAAGAGGTATCAGAACTGACGGGGGTCGACCCCTGGTTTACGCGCGCCCTGAACAGGATCACTTCGATGGAGCGGCGCCTGCTCGCCGAGGACCTGACCCCGGGATTGCTGAGGGAGGCGAAGCGGCTCGGCTTCTCAGATGCGCAGGTCGGCACTCTTTCCGACCTGCTGCCGGAGCAGGTCAGGTCGCAGCGCATCCAGTGGGGGCTCCGGCCGGTCTACAAGATGGTGGACACGTGTGCGGGTGAGTTCGAGGCGGAAACCCCGTACTTCTACTCGACCTACGAGGAGGAGAACGAAGCGCTGCCGATGGCGGGCGAGAAGGCGATCGTTCTTGGCAGCGGTCCGATAAGGATCGGCCAGGGGATCGAGTTCGACTACTGCTCGGTCCATGCCGCATGGGCGTTGCAGCGTGGCGGTGTAGCGGCCGTGATGGTGAACTCAAACCCGGAGACGGTTTCGACCGATTTCGACACGTCCGACCGCCTGTATTTCGAGCCGCTCGACGACGAGTCGGTGCGCGACATCATCGAGAACGAGTCCGGGATGTCGTTGCCACCGAGCGAAAATGGCGACGGCGCGCTCACGCCCACGATCGTGCAGTTCGGGGGCCAGACGGCGATCAACCTGTCGCAGGGGCTGGACGTGGCTGGCATGCCGATACTTGGATCATCGGCCTCGACAATCGACCAGGCATCGGACCGCGGTCGTTTTGAAGACCTGGCGGCCGAGGTCGGAATCCCGTTGCCACCCGGCGGCACGGCCATGACCGCAGAGGACGCCCTTCAGATAGCGGACAACATCGGCTATCCGGTGCTTGTGCGGCCGAGTTACGTCCTGGGCGGGCGTGCGATGGAGATCATCCAGAACGCCACCGAGCTCGTGAGGTACTTCAGCAACCTTGCCGCCATCGGCGCGCCGCAGGGACAGCCGATCCTCGTCGACCGGTACCTTGAGGGGATCGAGGTCGAGGTGGACGCCGTTTGCGACGGCGAGGACGTCCTCATACCCGGCGTCATGCAGCACATCGAACGCGCCGGTGTTCATTCCGGCGACTCAATGGCCGTGTATCCGGCGCTCAGCATGACGGAGTCTGAGGTCGATACGGTGGTCGACTACACGCGACGGATTGGTGTTGCGCTCGGTATTCGCGGACTGATGAACATCCAGTTCGTGATCACGGGAAGTGGCGCATATCGATCGCTCGGGGAGACCGGCACCGGCCGCGGCGGAGCTGAATCTGAGGTCTACATCATCGAGGTGAACCCTCGATCCAGCCGGACGATACCGTTCATCTCCAAGGTGACGCGCGTGCCGATGATCGAGATCGGCGTCAACGTGATGCGTGGGCGCTCGATCAGGGAGCAGGGCTACACGCCGGGGCTGGCGCCGAGGCGCAATCTGGTGGCGGTAAAGGCGCCGGTGTTCTCGATGTCGAAACTTGCGGGGGTCGACACTTTCCTCGGTCCGGAGATGAAGTCCACCGGAGAGGTGATGGGCATCGATACCGAGTACCGCGGCGCGGTGACCAAGGCGCTAATCGCAAGTGGGATGGCGATTCCTGAAGGGACCTCCGTGTTGTTAAGCATCGCAGACAACGACAAAGCGACCGCATTGCCCTTCGTCCGCTCCCTCATCGAAAATGGGCACCCTTTGTACGCGACCGCCGGCACCGCCGAGTTGATCAGGTCAGCAGGGCTACCTGTGACGGCGATCGAGAAACGGCTCTCCGAGGGTCATCCCAACGTGGTCGATATCATCGAGGATGGGTCGGTCGGGGCGGTGGTGAACACGGTCACGGGCGACCGGTCGATCTTACAGGACGGCTTCCACATCCGCCGCGCCGCAGCAGAGAGGCGGGTGCCGATCTTCACGTCCATAGACACGGCGCGCGCTGCGGTTGAGAGCCTTTCACGCGGCGAACAGGTCTACAACGTCATGAGCCTCGGCGAGTACCTGGACCGGTAGTTAAGACGGTCTTGGTTGTCGGGTCGGCCCAGGCGCGAAAACGCCCCGGCCATTAACCGGGGCGCTGTCTTTATTGAACTATTCGGGCCGCCCTACTCCCTGGACGCTACTACCAGCATCCAGTTCCGTGGGACCGTCTCCAGTCCCATCTCGTCCCATGTTTCCTTGCACGCCCTCTGGAGGCAATCGCGGGCGATATCCAACGGAACGCCGGGCATGACGCCTTCGATGAAGTCCTGGAACCCGCTGATGTCATACCAGCCGTCGATCGGGACTTCGATGCGGTGAATCTCTTCAGCCGCGATCTTGAACCCACCTTCTCGAAGAAGCTGCTCGTACTCCTCCGGAGTGAGCTGCTGGCGGGCCTCGGTTTTATCGGACCGGATTGGGCGCAGACCGTGGTCGCGTTTCAGCATGCGGAGCGAACGCATCATCCACTTGCGAGCGAACACATCCGTCTCTTCGGGGTGGGCGCCTTTGAAGAAGGAGCTGTTGAAGACAAAGGTTCCGCCCGGCTTGATCGCTTCCCTGATCTGTTTGAGCAGCGACAACTTGTCGGGCACGTAGTGGATGGCGTTGAAGTACACGACCGAGTCAACTTTTTCGCCAAGCAGCTCCGACAGGTTCTGGACCTCGCCCTGGATGTACTTGATGGCGGCGTCTGTACGCTCGCCGATGTTCGCCTTCGCGTCGCGCAAAGCTGACGCGGAGTGATCGATGGCGAAAATGACGGTCTGTTTGGCGTCCTCGAGCCTTTCGAGGATCAACTTTGTGATGCCGCCGTTCCCACAGCTGAGGTCGACAATCCTGTGATGTTTGCCGATCTCCGCGAGGTCAAGCGTGGCGATGTTGACTTCCGTGTAGAAGTCCAGGCTGGCAAACTTGGCGAACGAATAGCCTTGAGCTGTCTGAGCCAAGGGACTCTCCTGACGGTGGACGCAGTTCCCGGCATCCATTCGTCCCACGAACGACATTACAGTTGTCGGACCGGCGCCCCGCAGGAGCCAATCCTATCATGCCGCAACGTGCCAGACCTTGCCGGGGACCGCTTTTCTACAGTTCTTAGAGATGACGCCATATCGGACGATATGCGGTCAACCGAACGAAGTGAGCGAACGATACGACCGGAACAATTCATTGACGCGACAAATCGGACTCTGGTTGATGGCCGCGATGGTCGCGCTCCTCGCCGCCTGTGGTGGTGGGGAAAACGACTCGATCCTCGTCGCTGCGGCCGCCTCGCTGACGGATGCGCTCGTCGAGGCAGGTGAGAAGTTTGAATCGCAGACCGGCGTCGAGGTCGCGTTTAGCTTCGGGGGTTCGAACACACTTGCCCGTCAGGCGGAGTTGGGAGCGCCGGCAGACGCCGCGATCTTTGCCGGGTCCTCACCGATGGACCGGCTTGAAGGCTCTGGCAACATTTTTCCCGGTAGCCGTATCGACCTGTTTCGGAACCGACTCGTAGTTATAAGCGATTCCGGTACCGCAGGGCTGGTTAATCTGGCCGAACTGGTGGACGTCGGGGGGCGGATCGCACTGGCGGACCCCCAACTTGCGCCCGCCGGGCAGTACGCGAAGCAAGCGTTGGAGGCGTCTGGACTGTGGGACGAGTTGGAGGATCGTGTGATACCGACGCTGGATGTGCGGGCCGCGGTCGGCGCCGTAGCCACGGGCAGCGCGCGATTCGGCATCGTGTACGCCACCGACGCGGCGGCGACGGGAGTAGACGTCGTGCTCCTGATTCCGGAATCGCTTCACGACCCGATCGTCTACCCCGCAGCGGTGATCGATGGGGCGAGCGGTTCTGAGGCGGCCATGCGATTCCTCGATTTCCTGGCATCTGACGAGGGACGCGCCGTGTTCGAGAGACACGGGTTTGAACCGATAGCTGACTGACTGAACATCCGGGCCGGATGCGTCCGGCCTGCCGGTCGCCTGACACGATGTACCGATTAGACTGACTCGCCGCCGGCCGGGGCCCTCCAACCCTGACACGCTCACCTCAAGGAAATTCCACGATGAAGATCACCGCCGTTCGAGTGTTTGAACTTGAGGGGCGCATGCAGGACGACATCGCCGTCTTCCACAGCATGCGGACCGGAATGCCTCCGCGGCCGCCCCGCCCATACCGGGAGACCTTTGTTGAGATTGAAACGGACGAAGGATTCAGCGGGCTGCAATACGTATCGCACGGTGATGAACGGGAGGTGTTGGAGGCGGGACAACTTCTCGTCGGTGAGAATCCGTTGCACACGGAGGCGATCTGGGAAAAGCTGTACTCGGATGTCTGGATCCGCCAGCGGCTGCCGCTGATAGCCGTCCTGGATCTGGCCCTATGGGATCTCGTAGGCAAGATACGTAATGCTCCGGTCTACGAGCTACTCGGTGGACCCGTTCGGGAGCGCATCCGCGCCTACGCCGGCATGCTCGGCTTCTCGACGGACCCCGTCGCGGCCGCCGAGTCTTCCGCCGAGTACGTGGAGAAGGGGTTCACCGCTTTGAAGTGGTACCTGCCCTACAACGGGACATACGGCCGGGAAGGTATCGAAGGAAACCTGGCGCTCGTCAAAGCGGTTCGGGCGGCGGTCGGGCCGGGCGTAGAGATCATGTGCGATTGGCTGCTCTCAAACCCTCGCCCGAACTCCATTCTCTGGGCAACACAGATGGCGCGCGGGCTTGAGGAGTACAACGTCACATGGATCGAGGAGCCGCTCGCTTTCGACGACCTTGACGCCCATCGCAAACTCGCTGAGTCTACGAGCATCCCGCTGGCATTCGGCGAACACTTCTACAACCGCTGGCAGATGCGCCACATCATCGAGACCGGCAACCCGACGATCGTCCAGCCTGATCCGATCTGGGCGGGCGGCGTCACCGAGATGCGGAAGATCATCGCCGTTTGTTCCACCTACGGGGTGTCGGTCGTTCCGCACGGCAACGAGTCGTGCCGCAACGCGCTCCACATCCTGTTCGCACACCACGAGCGCAACTGCCCGCTCGCCGAGTGGGGCGTGCGGATCAATCCAAACACGCAGCATTTCTTCTCGGACTTTTACGAACCGGTGGACGGCTACTTCCCGCCGCCTGCCGGGCCGGGCTTTGGCTACGCGCTTGACCCGGACAAAATCGTTAGCCGCACCGAGCTGTGAAGCTCAGGCGCGTCGCCCCTGAACAGGATGGCGTTGCACGCAAAAGCGGAGGATAAACTTACCGCCGATGCCGTCCGACCTGTCTATCGTCATGCTATCGCTCCGCGTGGCCGTCGTTGCGATGCTTATCGCGCTCCCCGCCGGATTCGGGATCGCGTGGGTACTCGTGCGGAAACAGGTCAGGGGCCGGTTTCTTATAGAGGCGGTCGTGTCTTTGCCGCTGGCCCTGCCGCCGGTCGTCGTCGGGTACGGACTGCTGATAGTGCTGGGCGGGAGAGGGCCATTCGGGGATCTGTTCGGAGACGGCCTCGCATTTACGACCTTCGCAGCCTCGCTCGCGTCTTCGATCGTCGCGTTGCCTCTCATCGTTCGCACCTTTGTGGTGGCGCTCGACGGGGTGGATCCGCGCCTGGAACTCGCCGCCCGAAGCCTTGGGGCCGGACCGTTGCGTGTGCTCCTGACCGTGACGGTTCCTCTGGCATATCGTGGATTGTTGGCTGGAGCGCTGATCGGCTTCGTCCGGGCGCTTTCCGAGTTTGGCGCGACGATCGTCGTCGCGGGCAACATCCCCGGACGTACGCAAACCCTGCCGCTTGGCATATTCACGCGAATACAGGCCGGCGACGACTATGCCGCCGTTCGTCTGATCCTGGTGTCGATCGGCCTTGCGGTGGCAACCCTCGTGCTGCACGACTACCTGCTTCGTCGAGGCGGACTGAGCGGCCGCAGGCAGCGGGCCGGGTTCGGGGCGTAGTTGGTGGCCGCAACTTTGGACCCAACCACGGGCAATTCCTCGGGTAATTCAGGGGACAAATCAGGCGTCCTCCAGTTCTCCTTCACACGGATACAGGGCGACTTTGTGCTCGACATCGACGGCGATTTCGGGCCGGGGATCACGGCCCTTTTCGGACCGTCGGGCAGCGGCAAGACGACGACGCTTAACTGCCTGGCCGGTTTGTTCCGGCCCGACCGCGGCGAGATCGTGTTGCATGGCCGTGACCTTTTTCGAGGCAGTACGAAAACCTTTGTGCAGCCGGATAGACGACGTATCGGGCTGGTGTTTCAAGACGGGGCGTTGTTCCCACACATGAATGTCGAAGGGAACATCAGGTACGGCTGGCGTTTGACTCCCGAAGGCGAGCGGCGGGTTGACGTGGATCACATCGTGGAGCTTCTCGGCCTCGGGCCGCTGATGGGCCGGGCGCCCGGCTCGCTGTCGGGTGGCGAGAGACAGCGAGTCGCCCTGGCGCGCGCCCTTGCCATGTCTCCTGGATTGTTGCTACTGGACGAGCCGATGGCCAGCCTGGACGCCCGGCTGCGTGGCGTCGTGCTGAGCTACCTCAGGCGCATCCACCGAGATCTTCAGATTCCGATCGTTTACGTATCGCACTCGATCTCCGAAGTCCTGGCGCTGGCGGACGACGCGCTTGTGCTTTCGGAGGGGAGGGCGGTGGCATCCGGCCTGCCGTCTCGCGTGCTGTTGGACCCGGCCGTGAGCGGAATCGTGCAGGACGATGCGATCGAAAACCTGCTGGACGGGACGGTCACCGAACCGGGTGGTGACGGCGTGTCCGGGCGTATCAAGGTCGGTTCAGCCGAAATCGTGACGCCGCCGACGGGCAGAGAGATCGGCGCGACTGTAATCGCTGCTCTCGGGGCGGAGGAGATCATCCTCGCCACGGAGAGGCCGTCAGGAATCAGCGCACGAAACGTTCTCACCGGCGCGATCATCGAGCTCGAGCCGGCAGGCGATCGTGTATATGCGACGGTAGACATCGGGGCGCCCGTACTGGTCGCCCTGACACCGGGGGCGGTTGAGGCGCTCGGCCTCGTGCGGGGCCAGAACGCTTTTCTGGTTTTCAAGACCAACAGCGTTACTTTGCTGGACGCCGCCCCCGAGCCGCGAACCACGACCGGCTGACAACGCTTCAATCCTGAGACGGTCCTGTCGTCCCTTCCGGCGCCGCCAGGCCCCCGAACCATAGATACCTGATTCGCGCCGTCCGCACCCGCCTCTCACAAACGCGAATGTACTCGCCGTGCGGGGGGCCAACCCCATTCGAGCGGCCCGTAGCGCCCGCCCGCGATCCTCAAGGGACAGTCCACGCCGAAGGCGCGTCTGCTCTGCGGGAACGAACACGCGGACACCACGCCCCCTCATGGTCGCGCCCAAGACCGCGACGACTACGAGATTGACGCGGACTCCCCGCCATCGGCGGTCACGGACGACCGCTGCTTTACCAACTTCGTGTAACGCCCTCCGACGAGCCACTCAGCCACATAAATGTTGCCTTCGTTATCGACCGCAACTCCATGTGGACTGTTGAAACTGCCCGGTTCAAGAATCCTGGACCGGATCACGTTTCCGTTCTCGTCCAGGTTGTTGGGCCAGCCGGGCACATCCTCAGGGCTATTGCGATCAACCCGGGCAATTCTCTCGTTCTCGCCGGTGTAACAGACAAAGTTGTCGTCGATGTCGAAGACGGTCAACCGGGCACGCAGTTCGGCGACGATCAGCTGTTCTCCGTCCACGGCGAACGAGCTGGGACTCGTCATCACGTCGGCGCCGAAGTGCCTCTTGTATTGGCCCTCGAGGTCGTAAACCTGAACCCGACGGTTTGTGCGGTCGGCGATCAAAAGCTCCGGCTCAGATTTCCGATAGTCCACCCACACCGCGTGAGGGCATGCAAACCTTCCTGCCCGCCCTTCCTCTCCGTTGACGCTACCAAGGTAGTCACCTGAACTGTTGTAGCGATGCAGATAACTTTCGCCATAACCATCGGCGACCCATATATCGCCGTTACCACCCATCGCCAGTTGAAACACAGAGACGGCGGTTGGGGCGAACGTCCCATCCGAGTAGACGGCGTGATCGGGCCGTTCGATGCGGGAGACAACGTCTCCGTCGAACGTCAGTTGCAAGACCTGCCCTCCCCACTCACCCGGAGACGGCTCGTACATTCCGCCGGCCCTGACGTTCTTGCGTCCCGGGTCCGCAATCCAGAGAAAATCATCCCGGCCGTCGCTGGCAACGGCCATCTGGTGGACCTCCCGCGCTGGCGCCTCAAACGATCTTTTGAGGGTTCCGTCCGGGTCAAAAACCAGGACGGTTGATTCGCCCGGATGAACGGTGAAGATCTCACCCGTGTGGGCCACCGCCATACCGGGATGCGCCCAACCGTCCCGTGCGCTGAGGCTGTCTGGAATCTTCGCCCAGCCGTCGATCCACTCGTATCCGTGCTCACCACTTCCGATAATCACAAAAATCTCCAGGTTTTGTCCCGGGTTTCGTCCCGGTATCTGACGCCCCGGCCCGGCCACGCTATGGATGCAAAATCACCTTCGTGTACCCGTCTTCCCGCCGGTCAAACTTCTGGTATGCCGCCGGCGCCTCATCCAGTGACACCTCGTGCGACACCACGAAGTCAGGTTTCGCCCGCCCGGCGATGATCAGGTCACGAAGATGGGCGTTGTACTGCTTGACGTTGCACTGCCCTGTACCCAGTCGCAGGCCCTTCTCGAACAGCCTTCCGAAATTGATCGAAAGGGCCCCGCGCGCCGCGTTCTCGTCGACGCCGCCCGGGTCCGACGGCACGTAGAGACCCGGTATGCCCAGCGCGCCGGTCGGATTGACCACATCGATCAACTGGTTCAGGACGATATTCGGGACCTCGTCTTGCTCGCCGCCTGCGGCTGAGGAGCCTGCGCTCGTCGCCTGGTAGCCGACTGCGTCTATGCCCTTGTCTACGCCGTCGCCGCCTCTGAGCTCCTTGATCTGATCGACCGGGTTCCCTTCGTCGTAATTTATCGGGACCGCGCCAATCTCTGTGGCCTTGTCCAGACGCTCTTTGACGTGATCTACCGAGTAGACGATAGACGCGCCCCTCAGCAGGCTGCTGTAGGCGGCCATCAAGCCGACAGGTCCGGCGCCGAACACCGCCACGGTCTCGCCGGGCTTCACGCCGGCGAGTTCTGCGCCGTGATAGCCCGTCGGAAAGATGTCCGCGAGCAGTGAGAAGTCAGCCTCGTGATCCGTTCCAGGCGGCAATAGCAGACAGTTGAAATCGGCGAACGGGACCTGCATGTACTCCGCTTGCCCTCCGACCCATGGACCCATCGACACGTATCCGTATGCGCCGCCGGCAAAACCCGGGTTCACGGTGGTGCAGAACCCTGTGAAGCCGTTCAGGCAGTTCTTGCAGAAGCCGCAAGCGACGTTGAACGGCATTACCACGCGGTCGCCCACCTTACGGTCTTTGACCGCAGGGCCGACCTCCTGGATGACGCCCATATTTTCGTGGCCGAAGACGATTCCCGGCCTGGCGGCCGTCCGGCCCTCGTACATGTGCAGGTCCGAGCCGCAGATGCAGGATGAGGTGATCTTTACGATTACGTCGTTCGGGTGCCCGATCTCCGGGTCGGCCACGTTTTCGACCGCGACCTTGAACGGCTCTTGATAGACGACGGCCTTCATGGGTCACCCTCCCCCTGAAACTACTGGGAACTGGTTTTGAGTTTGACGCCCAACGCTCACTTTTCGCGTCCGACACGGGAGTTGGCAACAATCGCGGGCCACGCATGGCCTGATTCTCTGTGTCGTCAACGTGCCTCACGTGGTCGGGAGCGGGCCGGCTCGTTCGCCACGTGATACCTCTGGCTAGGTGCCGGCGCATCGTGAAACAGCCTGACTCCATGGAAATCCACGGCGGGTCTCGTCCAGAGGTTTGACTGACGATGGGCGGCCGAAGCCTAACTTCGCTGATGCCGCCCGACAAGTAGAGGCGATCCAATGACAACGAGGGAACAATCCGCGGCGCTCCCATCCAGCCCGCAAGTGCGCCCTCAACATCGCTCTCGGTCACGTCGCACCTCGCATTGCGAGAGGACTGAGGCCAGGGGTTTCCCGTTTGGAAACGACACGCGTCGGACGCCGTCGCTCGCTCGAAAGGCGGATGCCCGTGCGTGATCCGTTAGCGCCGGATGCGCTCCACACCCGTCGGACAGGTCGCCAGTAGAACGCACCCCTCGCAAACAGGGGTCGGCCGGCACACATCGGCGGCGTGTCTGACGATTAGCGCGTGATACTCGTTGAAGAGGCGCGCGTCGGCCGGTAACCGGTCGCTGAACAACGCCTGGTAGTCGCCGTAGGCCTCGCCGTCCACACGCCAACCCAGCCGATCGACGATCCGCCGCGTGTACCCGTCGATCACAAAGCTCGCGTGACCCGCAGCGTAGAGAACGATATCGTCCGCCGTCTCTTCCCCGATCCCCCACACGGCGAGAAGTTCAGGGCGCAGATCGACAAGCGGGAGCGCAAGGAAACGTGCCAGGTTGCCGGCGTACTCGGCCTCGACGAGTTCCGCGAACGTCTTCAACTTGCGCGCCTTCTGGTTGTAGTAGCCGGACGACCGGATCGTCCCGGCCAGTCGATCCAGTGGCGTCTCATGTAGAGCGCCGATGCTCCATAACCCCGCCGATTTAAGGGCTTCCAGCGCCTTCTCGACGTTTGTCCAGCTCGTGTTCTGGGTCAGGATCGCGCCGACAATCACCTCAAACGGGCCGTCCCCCGGCCACCAGTTCTGCGGGCCGTACGCCTCCAACAATGCGTCGTACAGGGCACGGATATCTGTTTCGTTCGGGGATCGATCCTGTCGAAGATTCATAAGGCGTGTGGTATAGCGTTGTGACCGACGGTACGGCGGTCTCGGGATCCGACGAGTCCTATACTTGGCGACCGGACGGGGAACGCCAGATGGGAGGGAAGGGAAGGGTCTGATTTGTGGGATGAAGGTGAGTCGGCTGGCGGGCAAGCGGGACGATATTTGAAAGGTTACTGCGTATGACCGGTTGGGTCGAAAAGCTGGATTCAGTGGCCCGCGATCGGAAGACGCTGGTTTGCGTCGGCCTTGACCCGGACCCGAGCCGGATGCCGGTGAAGGATATCGCCGAGTTCAACCGCGCCATCATCGACTCCACGCACGACCTGGTTTGCGCCTTCAAACCGCAACTGGCCTTCTACGAAGCGCTCGGTCTGGACGGACTCCGCGCCCTTGAAAAGACCGTATCGCACATCCGCGATGTTGCGCCGGACGTGGTCCTCGTAGGCGACTGCAAGCGTGGCGACATAGGGTCGACGGCGAGCGCGTATGCGCGTGCGATGTTCGACGTGTGGGACTTCGATACCGTGACTCTGCACCCCTACCTCGGGCATGAATCTATCGACCCGTTTGTAGAGCGCGCGGACAGAGGGGCGCTAATTGTGTGCCGGACTTCCAATCCAAGTGCGGTCGAGATGCAGGACCTGGAGCTGACCGGTAGCGGCATGAGCGGCACGCTTTACGAGCACACAGCCCGGCTGGCCTCCGAGTGGAACACCCGGGGCAACGTCGGGATCGTCGTCGGGGCCACCTACCCCGGCGAGATGGCGGACCTCCGCCAATCTCACCCCGAGATGCCGTTCCTGATACCGGGAGTCGGCGCACAGGGGGGTGACGTGGCGGCGGCGACGCGTGCCGGCGTCAATGCAGATGGCAGGGGGGTGATGATTTCGTCATCGCGCGGCATCATCTACGCCTCACAAGATGCGGCGACATACGCATCTGAGGCCCGAAACGCGGCCGAAGCGTTGAGGGACGAGATATCGAAGGCGTTAGAGACCGGCGGCGGGCCCACCACATGAACCCGGCGCCGGGCCCATCACAGGGAGAACCGGTCCAGTATGAAGTCGGCGACCGTATAACCCTTAAGAAAGCTCATCCCTGTGGCGCGAACGAGTGGACGGTGTATCGGGTCGGAGCGGACATCGGCCTGCGTTGCGGAGGGTGCGGACATCGTGTGATGCTTCCACGCAGGCAGGTGGATAGACGGACTCGATCGAGAACTCCGGCATCTGACACCCATGGAGCGTCGGCACAGGGTTAACCACCGTCGCGACTGGGCGTCAGCTTCGTTGACACCCTCGGGAAACCGCCAATAACCTACGCGGATCAGACACCGGCGCATCGTTACCAGATATCGATGGGTCCCGGGGTCCGCACCCGCAGCAGCCGACCCGGATATTTCATAAAGGACGGCGATCATGCGCGAGATGGTTATCGACAGCATCAGAGTGAGCCTGCTGAACTACTCGCGTATCGTGATTCTCAAAGAGAAGGACGCGGAACGCTTCCTCCCGATATGGATCGGCCAACCCGAGGCTGAAGCCATTGCACTCAAGCTGCAGGACATGACGCCGCCGCGCCCGATGACTCACGACCTGCTTCATCACGTTGTCGGCGACCTTGGCGGCGTGGTGAATCACGTCGTAGTCTCTGGACTCGATCAAGAGACTTTTTTCGCCAAGATCGTGATGACGGCCGCCGATAAGACGATCGCCGTCGATTCCCGGCCTTCCGACGCCCTGGCACTGGCCGTGAGGGCGAAAGTGCCGATCTATGCCGAAGAGTCCGTGCTGGACCGCGCTGGCGTGCATATGGACGCCGAGACAGGTAAGGCGATCGTTGGGGACGGCGAGACGACGGAGACGGCGGGCACCCCCCCGAGCCAGGGCGAGATCGAGCGCATGTCCGCGTTCAAAGATTTCATCGACACACTCGATCTTGACGACATCGGCGACGCGGCTAAAGACGGGTAGCGCCCGGTCTCACGACCCGGGTTCCTCAGTTACCGGCGGTGGTGAAGCGAGCGGATTTTGGGTATCGAGGAACTCCGGCGAGTTTCCCCGCGATCCCAGCGCGCCAAAACCAGCGTCGAGACTCGCAAACCAGACACCGCGACGGCATTTGCCTATTTACCCTCTCATTCGGATGCCAGATGACCGCGAGCGCAAAAACGCGGTCTCGGTCCCTTGTAGACGGTCTAAATCGATCGGATGCGCAAACGCTCCCGTGCGGGGATCTCGGGCTGATCATGACGAGCCGGTGGACCAAGCCACTAACAACGCGACCTCAATTTCTGCCGTCGCGTTGTCCCGCCGTTTGGTGTGTGATAAAGTCCACAATCGTAATTTGGGAGGGTAATCCGTGGTCGCCGCGGGCGAGAACGCCAGCCTGTGGGTAAACCATCTGGGGGCCAAACGCCGGGCACACGGAGCACTATCGAACTGCTAGCGCGTTTGATGGGCGTGGGCTGGTACGTAGGGCTGAGCATCGCCGGGGGAACGGGCGGCGGGTTCTGGCTGGACGGTCGTTTTGACACCAGCCCGCTGCTGACGCTGGTCGGTCTCGCGTTGGGAATCGTGGTCGCCTTCGCCGGTATGATTCGGATATTGAGCGCCATGTGGGATGGCGACTCGGGCGGTACTCCTGAATAAATCCGGAGACGGATTTTGACGGACGCCGGACCGGGGTAAACAGGGCAGAGGACTGAACCGCAAAGCGTGTCGAAGATATTCTCCAGTCCCAAGTCGCTGACCATAGTCATCCTATTCTTGGCCGCGTTCGTGCTGTCCGTGCTAGGAGGTGCTCTGGGCGCCCCGTTTGGCCTCGGATTTCTGGGCGCACCGATAGCGGCCATCGAGCTGCCCGCGGAGCGTGCCTTCTCACTCGGGTCCTACGACGTTAAGAACTCCTCGATCATGCTGTGGATCGCGGGTTTGATTCTTGTCTTCCTCGCATGGAAAGGCACCCGCAAAATCCGGAGTGGCTCGCCGGAAGCGGACGTGCCGACCGGTCTCCAGAACTTCCTCGAAGTAATCGTCGAGTTCTTCATCAACCTGGCTGAATCCGCCGCTGGCGGGCGACACGGCCGCCGCTTCCTCCCCCTCGTCATTTCGATCTTCCTCGTCGTCGTCATGGCCAACTGGATCAGCGTCCTTCCCGGCGTCGGAACCATCGGCTGGGTCGAGACCGCCGAGGAGTTCGCCGAACACAGGGAAGAGGCCATCCATGAGGCCGAAGAGAGCGGTGGGAAAGCGGACTTCAAGGACCCCGACCTGGTGGTCTTCTCAGGCGGCGGCAGTTTCAAGTGGATTCCGTTCGGCCGGACCAGTCAGGATGCGATCCCGCTCGCGAGCCTCGAGGTTGAGGCCGACGGCCACGGGCTTGAGCTTGCCCGGCCCGGGCTGCTCGACGAAGACTTCGACGAGGCCATCCGTACCGACATCGAAAGCCACGAGCTTGACCTTGCCGAAGATGTCGGCATCCTTGTGCCTTATCTGCGTGGTGCGAACACCGACGTGAACACGACGCTTGCGATCGCCCTTGTCGCGATGGTCACGGTCCAGATCTGGGGATTCAGGTCGCTCGGATTCCGCGGGTACGGCGGGAAGTTCATCAACATACGCCAGGGGCCGATCTTCTTCGCAGTCGGATTGCTGGAGATCATCGGCGAACTGGCACGTACAGTTAGCTTCACCTTCCGTCTATTTGGAAACATGTTCGCCGGCGAGGTGTTACTCGTAGCGATGGCGTTCCTATTTCCGCTAATCGGGATCGTCCCGTTTATCGGTCTGGAACTGTTCGTTGGCGTCATCCAGGCATTCATCTTCGCCATGCTCACGCTGGTGTTCGGTGTGATGGCAACCATCGGCCATGGCGAGGAGGAGCATTAACGTCGAAGCGCTTGTCTGATCCGGCGGTGCGCCCGCCCAGTGCCGGTACTGTTCCGGCGCGTGGCGCAACGCAATCTCGTACGCAACCATAGAACCCTGCAGGAGGGGGAACGTGGAAGAAACAATAACGAAGATTTTTCAGTTCGAAGAGCTGAAGTCGATCGCCGCCGGACTGGCGATCGGACTCGGGGCGCTTGGCCCTGGCCTGGGTATTGGCATGCTTGCCGGGAAGGCTATGGAAGCGCTCGGCCGGAACCCTGAAGCTCGTGGCGCTATCCAGCAAAACATGATCCTCGCGATAGCGTTCGCTGAAGCAATCGCCATTTACGCGCTGGTGGTGGCGATCATCATCATCTTCGTGGCCTAATCAAGACGCCCACATGGCGCTCGGGACGCTTTTTGGCGATACCCGGGCGCCGTTGTAAGGAAGATCGATGGATGCGATAGGCATAAACCTGCCGGGACTGGTAACCCAGCTCGTCAGTTTCCTGATCCTGTTCTTCATCCTGTCGAAGTTGTTGTACGGTCCGGTTTCACGGGCGCTCGATGAGCGTTCGGACCGGATCCGAGACAGTCTCGATGCGGCGGAGCGGGCGCGGCAGGATGCCGCGTCTTCTGCTGAGCGGGTGGAGCAGGAGATCGCCGACGCGCGCGTGCAGGGCCAACAGTTGATCGCCGAGGCGCGCGACGCCGCTGCACGGCTGCGGTCCTCCGAAGAGGAGCGCGTTCGCACGGACCTTGAATCCGTGCGGCAGCGCGCCACGCAGGACGTTCAGCGTGAGCGGGACGCGGCGATCGAAGAGATCAGGGCGGAGTTCGCTAACCTGGCGGTTGACGCCGCTGAGCGCGTAATAGGACGTTCGCTTGATGCGCAGGCGCACCGAGAGATCATCGAGGGTGTGCTGCAAGAAGGCCTCGCCGGGGATCGCAGGAATTAATTGATGCACGTCGACGCGACCGCGCCTTGTATAAAAGCCGTGGGAATCGAACGGGGATGGAGGACTGAGCATGGCGCCTAAGGCACGGCGTTACGCACAGGCCATCTTCGGCATAGCGTCTCAGAGCGACACGTTGGATGAGTGGGCCGCGGATATGGATATGCTCGCCCAGACGCTCGGCGACGATGATTTCGCTGCATTGCTCGAAGCGCCGCAGGTTCCGTCGGTCGTCAAGATGAGAGGCGTCGACACCGTCCTCGCTGAAGTCGGCGATCTGGCCCGCAATCTCGCGAAACTGCTTGTCACGCACCGTTCCCCGAGGCTCGCTCCGGCTATCCGCGACGAGTACCGGGCGATGTTGGACACGGAACGGGGTATAGCGCGAGCGAACATCGTAACGGCGACGCCGGTCGACGACGCTCTTCGCGCCGAGATCGTCGCCCGCCTCACCGCTCTTGTCGGCCAGGAAGTTGACGCTACCTGGCGCGAGGAACCGGAGATACTTGGCGGGATGGTGGCGCGAGTCGGAGATCATCTGGTCGACGGCAGTGTGCGATCGAAGCTCCAGGCCCTCCGGCAGACACTTGGGAGGCCGGCAGCGATACCGGTAGGGGATGACACGGACCCGTAACGTTCAAGTAAAAAATATCGACGCCCGGCTGGTACGGAATGTGCCGGATTCGGGCAGGCGCCGCACTGGACCCTCAACTTGATGGCCCGGGAGCGGGACTGAGTACTGGACACCCGAACGGGGTCCGCGAAGGAGATCGCATGGCGGTCAGAGGACAGGACATAGCCTCGGTCATCAAGCGACAGATCGAGGAGTTCGGCGGCGAGCTGACGATGGTCGACGTCGGAACGGTCGTCGAGGCGGCTGACGGCGTCGCCACGATCCATGGTCTGTCCGACGTTAGCTACACGGAGCTGCTGCAGTTTCCGAACGACACGATCGGCATGGCGCTCAACCTTGAAGAGGACAGTGTCGGCGCCGTGATCCTCGGCGAGTACACGCACATCAAGGAAGGCGATGAGGTCCGCAGCACCGGGCGCATCGCTGAAGTGCCGGTGGGTGAAGGCCTGATCGGTCGCGTGTTGGACTCGCTGGGCAGGCCGCTGGACGGCCGGGGCCCGGTGGAATCGTCGGCAAGCCTGGCGGTTGAACGATTGGCGCCTAACGTCGTCGTTCGGAAGTCGGTGGACTCACCGCTACAGTTCGGCATCAAGGCCATCGACGGCCTGATTCCCGTCGGCCGGGGCCAGCGCGAGCTCGTGATCGGAGACCGCAACACCGGCAAAACGTCCGTATGTATCGACGCGATCATCAACCAGAAAGAAACCGACGTGATCTGCATCTACGTTGGGATCGGGCAGAAGGTCGGAAAAGTTGCGCAAGTTGCGCAGACCTTGCGAGACCACGGCGCCATGGACCACACCATCGTGGTCGCCGCCAACGCATCAGACCCGGCGCCGCTGCAGTACCTCGCACCATACGCAGGCGCTGCGATGGGCGAGTACTTCATGGACCAGGGTCGCGACGTCCTGATCATTTACGACGACCTGACCAAGCACGCATGGGCTTACCGCCAGATGTCACTGCTGCTGCGTCGCCCTCCCGGTCGTGAGGCTTACCCGGGCGACGTGTTCTACCTCCACTCCCGCTTGCTTGAGCGGTCCGCGCGACTCGACGACGAGCACGGCGGCGGATCGATCACGGCGTTGCCGATTATCGAGACTCAGGCGGGCGACGTGTCGGCATACGTGCCGACGAACGTGATCTCCATTACGGACGGCCAGATCTACCTGGAGCCGGAGCTTTTCAACGCAGGTATCCGGCCCGCGTTGAACGCCGGGCTTTCAGTCAGTCGCGTAGGAAGCGCCGCTCAGAGGCGGGCCATGCGCTCCGTCGCTGGCCGGCTGAAGCTGGAGATGGCCCAATTCCGTGAACTCGCCGCGTTCGCCCAGTTCGGCACCTCTGACCTGGACGTCTCTACCCGCAACCAGCTCGAGCGCGGTCAACGAATGACAGAAATATTGAAGCAAACGGAGCTGTCACCACTCACCATGGAGCAGCAGGTCTCGATCTTCTTCCTTGGCACCAACGGTGACCTCGATGACGTGCCGATATCGAACATCCAGGAGTTTGAATCCGGCTGGCACGAGTACACCGCCGCAAATATCCCGGACGTTCTCGGCGCGATCGCTGAATCCGGCGAGCTAAGTGACGAGTCACAGACGAAACTCAGTGCAGCTGCGGCCGCATTCAAGCAGACAGTCAGTTACGCGGAATAGGAGCCGGACGGGCGGGCGCGTTCCCGCCCTGAAACGCAAGCACAAATGCCAAGCACCAGAGAGTTAAGACGCCGAATCCGTAGTGTGGGCAACACGGCGAAAATCACGCGCGCCATGCAGATGATCGCCGCGTCGAAAATGCGGCGAGCGCAGGAGGCGGTTGTCGAAGGCCGGCCGTACTCGGAGCACATCAATTCGGTTCTCTCGCACCTCGCCGCCCTTGAGCGGGGATCGGACGACACATCGGTCCCGTTGCTGGAGGCGCGGGATGTGAAGACGACCGGTATCGTGCTCGTAGCGCCGGACCGCGGTCTGGCCGGCGGACTGGTGAGCAACCTCACCCGCGTCGTGGAACGGGCCATCGGAGAACTGGACTCGCCTGTAACGGTGGTGGCCGTAGGGAGGAAGGGCCGCGACTTCACACTCCGGACCGGAAACGATCTGAAGGCCGTGTTCCAGGACATGGGCGACAATCCGTCCATAGAGGACACACGGGCGATCTCAAATATCATTATCGAGGAGTTTGAATCGGCTGGCGTGGACCAGGTGTTGCTGGCGTACTCACGCTTCGTCAACACGGCTATCCAGACACCGGTCATCGACACCCTGATCCCCGTCACGCCGGCAGAGTTAAGCGGCGACGAGGCCGTAGGTTTTATCTACGAACCGAGTCCTATCGAGGTACTCGGCCAGTTACTTCCGCGATACATCGAAATGGAGATTTACCACGCCATCCTCGAAGCGATCGCCAGCGAACACTCCGCACGGATGGTTGCGATGAAGAACGCTACCGACGCGGCGAACGACTTGATCGATGACTTGACACTGCAGTTGAACAAGGCACGCCAGGAGGCGATCACCTCCGAGATGCTGGACATCGTCGGCGGAGTTGAGGCACTTGGTTAGCGTCCATCTCAGAAGTCTCTTCTCCCAGCGGGAGAGGGTTAGGGGCCTGCCCTGAGCGAAGTCGAACGGGTGAGGGAGAGGTCCAGATCCGGGAATTGCGCCCGGATTTTGGATAGCTTTTAGCGGCCCTCTGAACGACCAGGAATAAGACGAAAACACAGGATGGAGCTGAACGAACTTTGGCTCCAGGCACCAAGTGTCATTTTCGACAGGAGCCCCCAGAATGGCTAACGGCAAGGTTGTTCAGGTCATCGGTACGGTCGTGGACGTGGAGTTCGCATCGGAAGACCTTCCGGAGATCTACCACGCGCTCAAACTGGAACTGTCCGGCGAGACGCTCACCCTTGAGGTCGAGCAACACGTCGGCAATAACTGGGTTCGTTGCCTCGCGCTAGGTCCGACTGAAGGACTGAAGCGCAACACGGAGGTTATCAGCACCGGAGCGGCCGTCACCGTTCCCGTGGGTAAAGCGACCCTTGGACGCCTGTTTAACGTGACGGGCGAGGCGCTCGACAACCTTGGCCCGGTAGAAGCCACCGAGCACTGGCCGATACATCGGCGAGCTCCGGCGTTTGACCGGCAGACCGGTACGACGGAGATCCTGGAGACCGGGATCAAGGTCTTCGATCTGATCACGCCGTTCCAGCGGGGCGGCAAGGTCGGCGCATACGGCGGCGCGGGCGTGGGCAAGACCGTCATCATCACGGAACTGATCCGGAACATCGCCCAGGAGCACTCTGGTGTGTCGGTTTTCGCCGGAGTGGGAGAGCGCTCTCGCGAGGGAAACGACCTGTGGCACGAGATGCAAGAGTACGGCGTGATGGACAGCACCGTGCTCGTGTTCGGCCAGATGAACGAGCCACCGGGCACGCGTGCCCGGATCGCTCTGACCGGTCTCACCATGGCGGAGTACTTCCGCGACGTCGAGAAGCAGGACGTGCTCCTGTTTGTCGACAACGTGTACCGGTACATCCTGGCCGGGATGGAGGTGTCAGGGCTCCTCGGGCGCATGCCGTCCGCTGTCGGTTATCAGCCGACGCTATCCACCGAGATCGGCGACCTTGAGGAACGGATAACGTCGACGGTCGACGGATCGATCACGTCGTTCCAGGCGGTGTACGTGCCGGCTGATGACTACACCGACCCGGGAATCGTGACGACTTTCGGCCACCTTGACGCCAACATTTCACTTGAACGCTCGATGACTGAACAGGGACTTTACCCAGCAGTAAATCCTCTCGCCTCAAACTCCCGAATCCTCCAGCCCGGCATCGTCGGTGTGGAGCACTACGCTGTGGCTCGCGAGGTCCAACAGTTGCTGCAAAGATACGGCGATCTGCAAGACGTGATCGCCATCCTCGGCGTGGAAGAGCTCTCGGACGAGGACCGGGTGGTTGTCGGACGGGCGCGGCGCATCCAGCAGTTCCTGACACAACCGTTCTTCGTTGGAGAAGTGTTCACCGGCATACCCGGCCGCTATGTGCCGCTTGCTGACACGGTGCGCGGGTTCCGTGAGGTACTGGACGGCAAGCATGACGACCTCCCCGAACAGGCGTTTCGGATGGTTGGAGGGATCGATGAAGCGCGGGAAAAGGGCGAGAAGATGCTCGCCGAAACTAGCGCCTGATCTGTCACTTCATTCGGCCCAGATTCGGTCAGGAAGCCGCCCCTAAATGGCCAGATTCACACTGACAATCGTTACAGCGGAGAGCCAGGTCTTCTCAGAAGAGGCTGATTCACTGGTTGCGCCAGGTATCGAAGGCCAGCTAGGCATACTTCCCAATCACGCCCCTCTGATGACCCAGCTACAGCCGGGCGAAATGACGGTACGCGTCGGTAATGATGAAGTTGTCATGGCCGTTGCCGGCGGGTTTATGGAAGTGCTCAACAACCGCGTGACGATCCTGGCTGACACGGCCGAGCTGGACACAGAGATCGATCTCGAACGAGCGGAAGCCGCACTCGAACGGGCCAGGCAACGGGTCGAAAGCAGACCGGCCGACATCGATTTTGCGCGAGCGTCGCAAGCCTTCCGCCGCGCTCAGATACGCGTCACCGTTGCGCGTCGTCGAGGCCGCAGACGCTCACCGGTGATGCCGTCCGACTCCACGCCGGGAGCGACCGCCTAGACCGCCTGGCCTGGAATTAGCGCGCTTCCGGGACGTCTGGATGGCCATCGTATTTCTGCGGTGGCGCGTTTGTTTCGATCCATTGGCAAGGGGCGCAGGCGGTCCAGATGCACGCCCGGGCCCCGGTGAACGGGCGCGGACGGGATTCCCCGGTCACTCAGTCGCCGGCGGCAGATGCTCCGGCGTTGTGGGGCTTCAGGAAGTATGTCATCGACTGAAGCGCGAGTACCGGATCGACGCCGCGTATGCTGACGTCGTTCGGAACGTGAGCCGCGACCGGGGCGTAGTTCAGAATCGCCTTGATCCCGGCCGCAACCAGGGCGTCGATCACGCCCTGCGCGTCGGCGGCCGGAACGGCGACGATCCCGATGCGGATGCCGAGATCGTCCACCGATTTCTTGATCTGATTGATTGATCGAACCTGGATATCGCCTATGTCGGAACCGACCACATCTGAATCGGCGTCGAACGCCGCCACGATTCGGAATCCTTCTGGACGGAACCCCGGATAAGCGATGATCGCCCGGCCGAGTCGTCCGACCCCGACGAGTCCGGCATTCCACTGGCGGTCCAGCCCCAAGATCGACCGTAACTCAAGCGCGAGACGTTTGACGTTGTAGCCCCGGCCTTGCTTGCCAAACCTTCCGAAGTAGCTCAAGTCTTTCCGGATTTGAGCGGGCGTCATTTGAAGTTGTGCGCCCAACTGCTCGGACGAGACCATTTCGGCGCCCGCCGCCTCGAACTGAGCGAGAACGCGTACGTAGAGCGGTAGGCGCTGGACCACAACCTCGGGGGCGTCTGCGCCCGGAGGGTGATCTCCTGTAGGAGCGGGCGTGAAGCCCATCGTCATGCCATGCACCCTTCGTCGGAGGCGTTTCGTGCAGAGACTAACCCGGTTACGTGCGTTTTATCACAATCTACGACAGGCAATCAACTTTTCCACGTGACACTTACGTGAGTCTATAGTGCCGATCGAACATTTCGCGGCGGCTACAGTATGTGGATGCAAGTCGTGGTATGCAGGCTCACACTCCGGTTGCACGACAACCGGTCGCTCAAGGGCAAGCGGCACATCGTCAGGTCGTTGATCGACCGCGTCCGCCACAGGTTTGAGGTCAGCATTTCGGAGGTAGGGGACCAGGACATCCTCAAGTCCGCGCGCATCGGCATAGCCATCGTAAGCGGAGATGCGCGGCATGCCGGGGAGATGATGGATCGCGTCGTCGAGTATGCGGAGGCGCAACTCTTTGAGGCGGATGTCGTCGATATCGAGCGGGAAGTGATAGATATCGACTGACCCGGTGTTGGCCAGGGCGCTCCCATCGGCCACCGGGACGAAACCTGGCCAGACGCAAAGAAGCCCCGGTCCGCCGGAACCGGGGCTTCTGGAGTTAAGTCGAGGGGTGATCAGGCGGCGCGCGTCGAGGACGGAGCTTCCGAGGTGCGCTTTTCTTCGGCCTTTGAACGAATCAGGAACCCGCACTGCAGGCATTCCATGTAGAGGCCGAACTGATCTGTGTCCAACTGGATGTCGCCCCGGCACCGGGGGCATGATTTCAGGTAAAGAGTCATCGTCGGGTTCCTATTTCGGCGGTCTACGGAGCATCCGTGACCGATTTCGTATTGTTTTGCGTCGTTGTTGATTTTGCCGACCATTAGTGACTGATGTCACAATCTTGACAGCGCCGAAGTCTACTACGGTTTCCGACCCATTGCACGCGGTTGCAAATCGATTTCGTTAAATTTCGGTGAAATGGCGTTAACAGCATGTATGGATAACGGCACTCGATAGCCGCTCAGATTCAGGGTTGACACGGTCCGTATCAGACCGTAGGATACCCTTCGTATAAGTGATGGGGATGCGAAAATCGTCGCATTCCTCAGAATGTGTCTCAATGAACGGACGAATTGACTTGGTCGCTGACAGGCGGGCTGCCGGGATCGGTGCGGGGCGGATAGGGTTCACCGGCGTCTACATAATCAGTGTCGCTGCGCGGCTGCTCGAGATGCATCCTCAAACGCTTCGCAAATACGAACGCGTCGGGTTGGTACAGCCATCCCGGACGGGCGGACAGCTTCGGCTTTACTCGGAAGATGACCTGCTCCGCCTACGCGTTATTCGCCGCCTTGTCGACGAGCTCGGCTTGAACCTGGCGGGCGTTCGACTGGTGCTTGACCTTGTCGGCCCTTTGCGCAGGCTGGTCGATGGAGCTGAATTGAGCACCGAATCTCTCGACGCAGAAGCGATAAGGGCGACCGCCGAGCTCAGATCATTTTTGAAGTACGTAGGCGCAGACCCGGACGGCCTCGATGAATAATGCAGATGACCGTAGACAGGGAGAGGGACGCTCGACACATGGAGGGAGAGTTGACAGATAACCCAGATAACAGGGACGGACAGCGCCCGATGGACGAATCCACGGGTTCTCACGCCGGCGTAGTTGACGGTCCGAACGCTG
>JAQBUX010000104.1 GCA_027623795.1 Chloroflexota bacterium | reverse complement strand
GATCGACACGCCGAACGCCGGTTCGCCAGCCTTGATCTTGGCCTTCATCCGGTTTTCGATGATCAATCTCTGGTCCTTTCGTGAGGTCTGACGGTGATCGTTGGTTGGGGACGGATGAGGCGCTCATGCGCCTCATAAATCCCCGGCCAAGCCCTCTCCTTCCAAAAGGAGAGAGCCTTTCGCTCCGCTTTCGGGTTTCCCAATGACGGGGCGTTGCTGGCATCGGTCGACGCGGCTAACCTGCGGTTTCCTCTGGATGAGCTGGCGGTGAAGATTCCTCGACTTCGCTCGGAATGACAGGGACTTCGCTTTGAGTGACGTGGATGGCTGTTGGGCACAAGGAAGAGCGGTCGCTTCGGGCTGTTCAACGTGTGAGCAGCCCAAACTCAACCCCTTCCAACGGCCTCGAGATATGCTCGGCCTGACGCCGCGATCAGGTTCTGGCTGTGCGTGTAGTGGTACAGGATCCCCTGCTTGACGTGCTCTGCGGCGGCGGCGGCCTCGCCGGGCGTGCCGGATGCCTTGCCCGCGGCGTGGATCCGGGCGAACGCGTCGGCGATTGCGCTCTTCACCTCAGGGTGGCTTCGGTCACCGGGGTGACCCAGCGATTGCGAAAGGTCGGACGGGCCGACAAAAAACACATCGACCCCATCGGCTTCGAGTATCTCGTCCAGGTTATCGAGCGCCTCGCGGTCTTCGATTTGAATGCAAATCAGGGTTTCGTCATTGAGCGCCTTAACCATGTCAGGCCCATCGCCCAGGAAGCCGTAGTCGCCGGCACGGGTCCCCCGGGCCAGCCCGCGCATCCCCTCGGGTGCGAACTTGACGGCGCGCACGGCCGCCTCGGCGTCTGCACGGGTGATCACGTGGGGAATCTGAACGCCCATGCAGCCGCGATCGAGATACTTGGCGATTAGATCGGGCCTGTTCACCTCCGGGCGGACGATCGGCGCCATGCCGTGACGCTCTGCGGCGAGTGCGAGTATCTCGACGTTTTCTGCCGTCATCGAGCCGTGCTCGCAATCGATCAGCACCCAGTCGAATCCCAGTAAGCCGATGATCTCGACGAGGTGAGGCGACGGGAACATGATCGAAATCCCGAACACCGGCTCGCCCGCTTTGATCTTGGCCTTCATCTTGTTTTTGAGCACGTATCGCGTCCCCTCGTGGGCCGTCGGAACGCCCGGCGGCGGCGGAATTATCGCATCGCAACCGGAACCCCGGACGACGGGGTTCGTGTCGCTCGGAACTCGATGGGTCGTCTGGACTGTTGACACCCGATTGGGCCGGGTTCAGACTCGTTCGCTACCTCTACCAACTCGACTGACCTGGGCGACGCGTACAATCGTTCGCCGGGTCGGGCACAACGGAGTTTGCCGCCGTCATGCGACTAGCCTCCCGAATGGGCATCCTGGGCACCGAAACCGCGTTTGAGACGCTGGCGAAGGCCAGGGCGCTTGAGGCCGAAGGCCGGACGATCATCCACCTGGAGATCGGCGAGCCAGACTTCGACACGCCTGACCACATCAGCGCGGCGGGCAAGAAGGCCATCGACGACGGGTTCACCCATTACGGGCCGTCGCCGGGTCTTCCGGAAGCGCGGAAGGCCGTGGCGGAGTTCGCCTCCAGCCGCCAGGGCTACGAAATCAATCCCGGCAACATCGTGATCACGCCCGGCGGCAAGCCGATCATGTTCTTCACCATGCTCGCCCTGATCGAAGAGGGCGACGAGGTGATCTACCCGAACCCCGGGTTCCCGATCTACGAGTCGATGATCAACTTCTCCGGCGGCACAGCGGTCCCGTTGCCGTTGAACGAAGA
Organism: Chloroflexota bacterium; assembly: GCA_027623795.1. Lineage (GTDB taxonomy): Bacteria > Chloroflexota > Dehalococcoidia > Lucifugimonadales > Lucifugimonadaceae. The sequence goes on along the minus strand of JAQBUX010000104.1, from coordinate 7,055 downwards.
GACCGGTTTCACCGCGGACATCGACTACCTTGAGTCGAAGATCACCGAACGAACGAAGCTGATCGTCGTCAACTCCCCGAACAACCCGTGCGGCAGCGTAATTCCCCACTCCGACCTCGAACGCATCGCCGAGATCGCGATCAAGAACGATGTGATGGTTCTCAGCGACGAGATCTACCATGACTTCTACTTCGAGGGCGAGCACACCTCGATCACGCAGATCCCGGGCATGCGCGAGCGGACGATCATCCTCGACGGGTTTTCCAAGAGCTACGCCATGACCGGGTGGCGACTCGGCTGGGGCGTCCTCCCGGATGCGCTGGTGGAGCCGTACAGCCGTCTGATGACAAACTCGGTATCGGCGTCGACTTCGTTCATCCAGATGGCCGGAATCGCTGCATTGCAGGGCACGCAACAGCCGGTTACCGAGATGGTGGCGGAGTTCAAGAAGCGACGATCGATCATCGTGGACGGCCTCAACTCGATCGACGGCGTCACCTGCCAAACGCCGAAGGGCGCGTTCTACACCTTTCCGAACATCCGGGGAACCGGGATGACAAGCCAGGAGTTCGCGAACGCCTGCATGTACGAGGCGGGCGTCGCGTTACTGCCGGGGACGTCGTTCGGCAAGTACGGCGAGGGTTACGCCCGTCTATCGTTCGCCAACTCGGAGGAGAACCTCCTGAAGGGCATCTCGCAGATCAAAGAGATGCTGGCCGCCCGATAATCGGAGCCGAGAGATACGGTCGGCTGTGACCAAGACCCTTCGGAGGGCCGACGCAACGCGGGCGACGGATGGCCGGAGAGGCGTCGTCGGGCGTACTTGCGTTTTCTGGATTCCCGTCTGCACGGGAATGACGATGCTTGAAATAAGATGCCGCCGCAACTTCCGCCGTCATTCCCACGCAGGTGGGAAGCCAGCAGCGGCAACCTTCAACGGACTCAGAACCCGGGTCGGAACACCGCCATCTCCGTGATGTCGGTGTAGTGGCCGTCCAGTTTGCGCCCTTTCCGCCTAATTCCCTCCTCGACGAAACCGACAGCCCGATAAAGCCGGATGGCGGCCTCGTTGTCGGTGAACACAGACAGTTCAACGCGCTCGGCGCCTGAATCCCACGCCCATGACAGCGCGTCGTCCAACATACGCCTGCCGATGCCCATCGCCAGGTACTCAGGCAAAAGGCCCATACCGATGCGAGCCAAATAAGTGAACCCATCGCCGGTTTCGCGCTTCGTGTCGCACCAACCGACCACCTTGTCGCCTTCAACCTCCAAGAGGATGTGCCCGCCGGCGGATCGTACGCCTTCGACATATTTCAGCGTCTCGTACAGCGACGGAGCGTGCACGATGCCGATGTAGCGTCGTTCTAGCGCGACCACATCAACGCAATGGTCGTATCCGTCCATGTTGCTCGCCGCGAGCGGAACGAGAGCGACGTTGTGTTGATCGGTCATGATCGTCTCCGAGTTCAGGTCTTCATCCCGCGGGCGTTCTCCGGGAATTCGACTCCGCCCTTCGACCTGAGCGCTCCGTACTCGGTCATCATCGCCGACGTGTTGGACTTCGCGATGTTCCTCAGCACGTGGGCTGTGGCGTCAGGAACCTGTTTCACCGGGGCCTCGACGACGACCCGTGGCGTGCCGTCGAGTAGGCCCCAGAACGGCGGAACTTCATCGCGCCGCATCAGTCCAGACGGCGTCATAAGGTAATGGCAGTGCGCCGTCCTGAGGAAGCCGGGATCGCGGAACTTGGTGCTGAAGTTCGCCACCCTTTTGACATGATTTTCGCGTTTCTTGATGCGGCGGTCGTGATCGGCTTTGGCTTGCCTGTACGCGGGATCGGTCTCCAACTCCGCAAAACCGGACGAGCGAACGTATATCGCGGCCGCTTCCAGGATCCCGCCCGTTAGCTCGACCGCTTCCTCCATCACGGGCGCGCGTCCGGCCAGCCGTTTCAGGTCGTCCGCATCGTTGTCGTCCCGCGCCTTGTCGCCACGGGACGCCTTCACCTCTACCGCGTAGACCCGGTTGCCCGGTCCGACCCCGACCACGTCCACGACCCTGCCGCCGGGCCCTTCCAGGCGGACCTCGAAGCCGATGGACCGGCATCCGGCCACGCCGTAAAGCCATTCCCATGCCGCCCACTTGAGTCGATAGGTCGTGAGGCTGTCACTGGAGCGATGGAATGGTCTTTTGCTATCCGCCATCAGGTTCGCTCTCATTTGTGGGGGTACTTTCGGCGGACGGTTTGAACAGACGACGGACTGCATCTACGGGCGGCTCTGCGCCTCGGCCAGGAGAAAAGTACGCAATGCTGACGTGACGGGCTGGTTGTGCAAATCCGACGTGTCGGCAATTGAAAGCATTAGAGACCGTCTGCGGGAGCTACGTGTACAGGCTGTCCGGGCCGGATTTCCAGACCCCCAGATTTCAAGGCTTTAGGTTTTCGGGAATTGCAAATTAGCACAATTGTTCCAAAACCTGTCTTTAATGTCGCTGACAGAGTTTAGAACAAACGTGCTAGGTTCCACCCACGTCGGTGATATCCCCCCAACTTCACCGGCCCGAGCGGGGATTTGACCGTTCGGTCTCGTCCGGCGCTGGCCTCTACCCCCGGGTCACGGACGAATGGCGAGCGACGGGTCCAGCATCTGCCCCCAGGGCTGGACCCGTCGCCAATCCTTTTCTGGGATTCTGGGAGTTGTGGATCAGTCCGCGCTTACGGACTCCGGCGCCCTCTCGGGAGCGCCGACCGGTGGCGGCGGAACCAGGACGTAGCCCTGGCCGCGGACCGTACGGATCAGGTCCTCGCCGGCGGGGGCTCGGGACAGCTTGCGACGCAACCGGTACATGGTGGCGTCGACGGTCCTCTGGCTGCTGTCGGCTGAATCGCCAAACGCCATCTTTACCAGAGACCCGGGATCGACCACCCGTCCGGGCGATCCCGCCAGGGCGTAAAGAAGATCGAACTCGGTACGAGACAATGGGACCGGAACCCCGGCGACGGATGAACGGTCGTTTGCCGGGTCGAGCGTCAGCCCGTCCATCTTGATAACGGGCCGTTGGTTTCCGATGTCGCCCCTCCCGGCGGCGCCGAGCTCCAGCGACAGGCGGTCACGCGCTGCGGGTGATGCGCCGTCTCCGTGGGCAGTTGCCAATCGTGCCGCCAGGGAGACGAACTGTTCCATCTGGTCGATCCGCTCCGATGTTACGGGCGCGCTGTCGCGATCCAATCCGAATACAACCCCGATCGTGAGGTGTCCCGTGACCAGCGGCGCGACGACTCCGGACGCGTAGCCCATCCTTGTCGCCCAGAGCGGAACTTCTCCGGAAGCGGGGCTACCGGCGCCGATGGCCAGTGCGACTCCCTGTGAAGCCGCCCGGGCCGCGGCCGAGTCTCCGTTGACAGACTCCTGCGCGCCGTTCATGGCCCCCGACGCGAACTCGATCTCGCTTTCGCTGGCAAGGGCGGCGCGCATGCGGAGATTGGAGCTGCCGTCGCGTGTGTAGATCGCCACGGCCTCGAACCCGGTGACGGTGATCAGGGACCGGGCGAACGCGTTCAATGCGCCCGGCTCATCTAATGCGGTCGCGATCGGCCGGAGACCATCGAGAATACGGGCCGCCCGGGCGTTGGCGTCATGGGTTCGCTCAGATTCGCGTCGCCCGGTTCGCTCGGAGAATCGTTCTTCTGCGACGTACGCCGACAGCGCAGCCGCTCCTGCGATTACCGGCGCGGATGCGGCAAGCGCCGAAAGAGCGGCGGTTCCGGAGGCGATTCCACCGGCAAGTGTCGCCAAAGTCGCCACAATCGCAGACGTCGCAGCCCCGCGATATCCCAGGTAGAGCGCGTGCTGGACAACGAACGCCACTGGTACCGCGATCGCGGGACCGGGCAACCCGAGCACGGCCGCGGCAAGCCCGGCGAACACGGCGTCCGCGCCGACCATGCCGTATATCCAGGCGTCGGAACGGAATCGGGACAAGAGAACGAGGTGAAGGAGTGCGGTGTAGGAGGCGAATCCGACCGCGAGCGCCGCTACCCCCGGCGGGTCTCCTCCGGTGGCAAGTGCGAGAACAAGTGCGGCCACTACGACGGCGATGCGCAGGGGCAACGTCTTGCGCTCGGAGAGTCTGAATTCTGCGTAGGTGTCCACGGCGGTCAACGTAGCAGGAACGGCGTTCGTCACGCCGAAGCGAAGACCGACGGATTCTCGCGAGAGTTTGTGCTCCCGATCTGCTGTTTTTACGGTTATCCGCATGCGCGTCCGGGGCTGCACGAATTGCGTTGGCGTTGCACAGTACCTAGACTGGATGTTGATACATGACAGAAAATATTCGAGACACCGATAGTTCCGACCGTCCGGGTGCGCGAGGACTACTGCGCACTATCTCCTCTTTCGTAGGCCGAAACCGGCCGGAGGCGCCCACTCGAGCGCCACAACCCGCCGACGAACGTGCCGAAGAGTTCAGACCCGGTTCAACGCCTCAACCCGGGGGAGAAGCCCCGGTAACCCAACGGCGATCGACGGATACGGGTGGATCATCCACGCCCCCGGGCCGTCGATCTCGAGGCGGCCGCGGTCGACGCCCGCTGCGCGATCGCGACCAAGGTCCCGAAACGACAGACCCGTCGGCGGGCGAGTCCCACCGCGCACCACGCCAGTCAACGCTTCCAGACGCTCCGCCTGTTGCGGATGTCCCGTCCCGTGCCGACGCTAACGGCGGGACGCCTTCGCCCGACTCCGGACCACCGCGTCGCAGACGCCGAGGGGGTGGCCGACGCGCCGGGGCCAGGGTCCCCGCGGAAAATGTGACGCCGGCACAGGAACCCGTCGTTCGGGAGCCCGCCGCAGAGAACCCCGCGCCGCTCCGAAAACGGGCAACCAGTCCTCTGGCGCACACGAGGTCGGAGGCCCCGCGTACGCCTGCCCCGTCAGGCGGTGGACTGCCATACCAGGGGCCAGAACGCGGAAAGTTCGGCGATATTGAACTCTCCGGCGCCGTGGCCGCCGCGCTGGCGGAGATGGGATATGTAGACCCTTCGCCGATCCAGATGGAAGCGGTTCCGGGTTGCATCGAAGGACGCGACCTTGTCGGCCAGGCGATCACCGGGTCCGGCAAGACGGCGGCGTTCGGCATCCCGATATGTGAACGGATCGACCCGTACGACCGTAACGTGCAGGCGATCGTGCTGGTTCCGACTCGCGAACTGGCGATGCAGGTGACACGGGAAGTCGAACGCATCGGCAAGTACCGCGGTGTGTCTGTCTGCGCGGTGTACGGCGGCCAGCCGATACAGCGTCAGCTCCAACAACTTCAGCGCGGCGCAAACGTCGTCGTCGGTACACCCGGCCGAATCATGGATCACATGGGCAGGGGCACGCTGGACCTGCAGCACGTGAAGGTCGCAGTGCTCGACGAAGCGGACGAGATGCTGGACATCGGGTTCGCCGACGATATGGAGTTCATCCTTCGCCGCACGCCCCGCACCCGTCAGACGCTGCTGTTCTCGGCCACCATTCCGGGCTTCGTTCGGAAATTGATCCGGCGCTACCAGGACGACCCGATGTGGATCCAGCTGGGCGCCGAGATACAGACCGTTGACGAGGTCGATCAGATCTACTTCGAGGTCGCAGAACGGGACAAAGAGGCGGCGTTACGTCTCGTCCTCAACGATGTGGAAAAGGACGCCCGGATTCTCGTATTCCGCCGCACGCAGATCGGTGTAGATCGGCTCGCCAGGGCGCTCAAATCCCAGACGTTACCGGTGATGGGCCTCCACGGAGGACTGTCGCAGGGTGAACGCAACGAGGCGATGGGCAAGTTCCGGTCCGGGGAGCTATCGATCCTCGTGTCCACAAACGTCGCAGCGCGCGGCATCGACATACCTGAGATATCTCACGTCTTTAACTACGACCTCCCGAACAACGTGGAGGAGTACGTCCACCGGATCGGCCGGACTGCGCGCATGGGACGGCGCGGTTACGCCGTGAGTTTCGTGGCGGAATGGGATTTCGAGGGGTGGGAGAAGATCCGTAGTCACCTCGGCGATGGTCGGCTCGTGCAGGGCAAGTTGCCGTTCTACGACTGAGCAGGTCGTCCGGACTGGCGCCCTTCGAGGGCCTCAGGGCTCGGGTGTTACGGCTTGCGAACGCGTCACGCGTCTGATCGCGGCGGCCGGCAGCCATCCTTGCAGGTGCCCAAAAATTAGGGGTCGATTGATATCGACCCGAGGGCGGATACCAACCCGGCCTTCCCGCTGTGGCGGACGACCGGCCTGCCGGGCGGCATGTGCGTGGGTGCCTCAGAAGAACCAGGTTGACAACGGATTCGCGGAGCCTTGGCCGTCCTCCGCGTGCACCTCACTGCCCTCGCGTAGAAGCGCCGCCCGCTCGGCCCGGTCCCACACGGCCCGGCCTCGGGAACTCACCCGTCAGAGCGTTTCGAACGTCGTCGGCCCAGATCACGTCGGCGTCGTCCTCCGGAACGTAGCCGAGTACGCGTCGGGAGTTCTCGATGGACCAGAAACGACGTGTGTTCTCGCTGACGACGTAGCACACGATGAACGGCACGCCGTCCGCGTTAGTAATGTCTTCCGTCTCTATGGAGCGCGTCACGAACTGACGCCAGTCACGTGGGCTGACGTAGGCCGCGAGATCGCGCTTGAACCGATTCATGTCGTCGCCGTAGTCGGTTAACTTCAGGGGTCGCGGAGCGCCGATACGCATCGAGATCACGTCCATCTTTCTCCCGACATCGCCGTTGGCGAACAGGAAGGCGAGCTGCTCGTATGAGAGCTTGGCCCACCCGTAGAAGGACGCTGTGTATGGGGCGTCATCCGGGTGGATGACGTCCTGCAATCGCGGATGAATACGGTTCTGCTCTGTCCAGCTCGTCACGGCGTTGGAGGCGGCGATCAGAAAACGGCGGACCCCGGCGCGGTGCGCGCAGTTGAGGACGTTGAACGCCATCTGGATGTTCTGCATCTCGATCGGAAAACGTTCGAGCGGCGGAACGGCGTTGCCGAACATGCCACCCGGGTTCTTGTAGGC
>JAQBUX010000103.1 GCA_027623795.1 Chloroflexota bacterium | reverse complement strand
CGGACCATATCCTGCCCGCATGTGGACCATCTCATAAGTCCCTTCTTCCGGCGCCGCATGGTTATTGATCCGTCGATTTGCCCTTCCATTCACCGTCATTCTCGTGCAGGCGGAAACGACGGATGTGTGGAGAGCGGATCGCTGAATTAGGAATCAAGCGTCATCGGTATAAGGGGGACATCGAGGCGGCCTCTCCCAACCGTACGGTCTCTTGTCCCTCGCTGCTCGGTCTGTAAGCTTGCCGTCGCATCGTCGTAACAGATAAGGCCACGCACCGGAGCACCCAATGCCAACCGACCAGTCGTACGCATTCAAGACCGCGCATGAGTTGACCAGGATGATCGCAGCGCGGGAGGTCTCACCGGTCGAGCTGACCGAGTGGACGCTGCGCCGCATCGAGGCGACAAACGACACGCTCCACGCCTACCTGACTATCATCGGCGATCGGGCGCTCGACGATGCACGCGCAGCAGAAGCCGCAGTCATGCGTGGCGACGCGCTCGGCCCCCTCCACGGTCTCCCGTTTCCGATCAAAGACCTCGTACCGACGAAGGGCGTACGGACCACGTTTGGCTCAGCCGCATTTGCCGACAACGTCCCGGATCAGGACGACATCGTCGTGCGGCGAATCAAGTCGGCCGGGGCGATTATCATCGGGAAGACCAACACGCCTGAGTTCGGGCACCTCGGGTACACCGCAAACCTGCTCGGCGAGCACTGCAGGAACCCGTGGGACGTGACGCGGGAGAGCGGCGGATCCAGCGGCGGCGCGGCGGCCTCAGTCGCGGCCGGGATCACTCCGCTGGCGCAGGGCGGTGACGGCGGCGGATCGATACGAATCCCCGCCTCTCTTTGTGGCCTGTACGGCATCAAGGGGACTGAGGGGCGTGTCCCCCGTTCCGGTAGTTCCGACGCGGCGTGGCACCCGTACAACCTGGCGCAGACCGGGCCGCTCAGCCGCACGGTGCGCGACTCGGCGCTGCTAATGTCGGTACTCACCGGCCCCGGAGAGGACGCAGCGCCGGGGACTCTCGGCGGACCTGCGCCCGACTATCTTGGTGCAATAGGCCGGGGCGTCCGTGGACTGCGGATCGGCTGGACCCCTGATATGGGTGGCAACGCCGTCGACCCGGATGTCGCTCAGGCCACGGCCGGCGCCGCACGTTCGTTTGAATCTCTTGACGCAAGCGTCGAGGAGTTCGACTTCGAGGTCGATCCGGACCTGATGTGGACGTCGTTCCGAAACTATTTCGACCTTAAAGCCCTCGTCTCGTACGGCCATTTGCTGAAGAGCAGTCCCGAACTGCTCACGGATTATGTACGTGAGGGGATGGAGTACGCCACGACCCTGACCGCGGTGGACCACCACGAGACGATGGCGTTCATCGCAAAGCTGCGCGACTACTTCCGGCGGCTGTTTGAACGGTTCGATCTGGTGTTGAGTCCGACGCTCGCGACGACGGCGTTTCGGGTAGACGACGGCCCACCGACGGAGATCGGCGGACGGACGATGGACACGGCAAGGGCCTACTGGACGTGGAGCCCGTTTACCTACTCGGTGAACATGACCGGGCATCCCGCTGCGACCGTGCCCTGCGGCTTCGACCGGGACGGTCTTCCGATCGGCCTGCACCTGATCGGCGGTTTCGGAGGCGAGGAGACGGTTCTGGCGACCTCCGCGGCGTTTGAAGAAGCGCACCCGTGGGCCGCGAAACGGCCACCTGCGATCTGAGCGCGGCGGGTACGCGCCCGATGACTCGCAGGTCCCGGGCATCACGCCAGGGGCGGCCCACCAACTATCTGAGGGCGTCTTCGATCAGTTGCTGCTCGATGAGGCGGGAGAGGTCGTTCTGACGCTCCCGAATATCTGAGGGCCAGTTCGACTTGATGTAGGCGATGACGGAGGAAACCTCTTCATCGCTCAACGTGCCACGGAACGCCGGCATTAGCTGGGCCAACGGCGGGCGGTCCAGGATCCACTGAAACAGGTGCCTGTCTGCATGGTGCCAGGTGTGGCCGTCCTCCGCGTGAGAAGGTGATCCGGGCAACGCCGGACTAGACCCGATTTGGCCGTGGCACTGGGAGCAGTTGACGGCGTAAACCTGCTCCCCGACGGTGACCCGTTGGTCGGTGACAGCGATCGGGAACTGCGAGTCAGATCCGGAGGCGCCGCCTCCGCAAGCGACGAGGATCACCGGCGTGAGTATCGCAATCATCCAGACCAGCTGTCGGGACGTGAGATACGGAATACCTTTCGTCACGTTTACTCGACTCCTATCTCGATCGCCTGGATCATCCCGAAGGGACCGCGCCGCTCTTCCATCACACGTCCTATCCCGAGACGGCGCGTCAAGCAGGCAGTGCGCCTGTTCACGTGCGCGCCGGTCACGCGAACGGCGACAGGGTCCGCAATGTCCATCATCATGCCGATGATTGGGATGTCCACACGCACATGTTCGAGCAGGAAAATGCGGCCACCCGGGCGGACGACTCGCGCTACTTCTCGCAAGCCTTGTCCGGGGTCTGGAACGGAACAGAAAACAAAGGTGGCCACGGCCGAGTCAAACGCGTCGTCCGGGAAGTCGAGCTGCTGCACGTCGCCAGTTTGCATTTCGAGCCGGGCGTCTTCTGGTACCGCTCTCGACCGGGCCCGGGCCAGCATGTGAGGGCTCAGATCGAGGGCAGTCACGTCGGAACTGACAGGGTAATAATTGATGTTCTCCCCGGTACCCACCCCGATCTCGAGGATTTTGCCCGACGGCACACGACTCCATAGACGGTGCCGCAATCGGTGTATCAAGAGCCGCTCGGCTGGCCAGTACATCGCATCGTACAAACGCGCAGCGCGATCGTAGCGCGTCCGCGTCCGGGTCGTCTCTCGTGGTTCGTTGATCGTCGTATCGGTCTCCGTGAAATCCTGGTTCCACAGCGCAAACAATCTAGCGGAGATCCGCACAACGACCGCATGAAGACACCGCATGCATCCGTGAGCGTCCCGTGACGGCCATCGCAGAAATCTCGATCGATCTCATCTGCCGAGTCGGCTCATGATGCGGTCAAACTCTTCGTCATCTATCTCGCCTGCGGCGTAGCGCCGCGCCGCTATCTCGTCCGGAGGATCGCCGTTAGTGCGCTTGCGATCATCGCCTCCCCGGCCACCGGCAATGAGGTAGTAGACCGCGGCGATGAGGCCTCCCCAGAAGACCGCCATGGCCAGGAACCCGAACACCATCCACCAGCCCTGTCCGTCGTGGTAGCCCCACATGATCTGACCTCAAAGTGCGCGACTAAGGGGCCAACGTTGCCATCGGCCCCCTGAGTGGCTGTAATCCGTTCAATCCGTTCCGCCAATCACGCGACGGGTTCGACCTCTTCGGCATGCTCGTCGCCATCCATGTGCATCGCATCGGCGTCGTGGTCGTCCACCGCGTGCTCGTCGCCGTCCATTGGCATCGCATCGGCATCGGCGTGCTCGTCCGTCGCGTGCTCGTCGCCTTCCATGTGCATCGCATCAGCGTCGTGCTCGTCCACCGCGTGCTCGTCGCCGTCCATGTGCACCGCATCTGCGTCGTGGTCGTCCACCGCGTGCTCGTCGCCGTCCATGTGCACCGCATCTGCGTCGTGCTCGTCGCCTTCCATGTGCGTCGCATCGGCGTCGTGGTCGTCTGCTTCGTGGCCTTCGTCGACGCCCATGGACATCAGCCCGAGCAACGCCGATAGGTGTTCCTCCGCCTCGTCCATTTCGTTGGCGGCGAGCAGTACGAGGATCTCGTTGATCTCTTCCAGTTCGTCACCCTCGGCGACCGCGGCCGCGTGCTCCAGGTGATGGGTCGCTTCCGTTGTTCCTCCGACGCGTAGACCTGATAGACCAAGCTTGAAGTGGAGGGTCGCAAAGGTTTCATCGGGCGGCTGCACGTCGGAGAGCATCCCCTCGACCATGTGTTGCGCGTCGTGGACTTCGCCGGCCTGCGTCACCGTGAGCGCCTCTTGCATGAGCGCGAGGTGCTGGCCGTCCAGGATTCCGCCGATCAGGTGCTCCATGTGGTGTGTGGCCTCGGCAACGTTATCCGCTTCGAAAGCCGTAAGCACCATACGGTGGTGTGCTAGCGATTGTTCGGCGACCGAGACGCCCGTGCTGTGGCCGTGGGTGTCCGCGCCGGTTAGGCTCTCCACGTATGCGACAAGATCGTCGAGAGCTTCCGGGCTCAGCGTTTCCTGTCCGAACACCGGCATCACGCCGATCGGACCACGGACCTGCCGCCTGACCTGCAACTCGTTGTGACCCGGCAGACCGGGGGCGATCACGGTTCCTGAACCGTCCTCGCCGTGGCATGCGGCACAACCAACCTGTTCAAATACGGCTCGCCCGCGCTGTACCGCGTCAAGTGTCGGCTCCGCTTCGGCTTCATGCGCTTCGTCGCCGTCGTGGTCGTCATCGGCGTGATCGTCGTCCACCACCGGGACAGGAGTAGCCGTCAGGGCGGGAGCGGCGGTGGGAAACGAGTTCGACCCGCCCGAGGTGCAGGCGATCGCCAGCGTTACGAGAGCGGCGATCCCGACGGCGAGTGTTCGGTGAGGCAGACGCATCAGATATCTCCTTGCCTGGAACAGGCAGTAGATTTAACTGATACAAACGTACCGGGCCGGCTCCGCCCGTTCATCGCGAACAGGGGTCATCGGGCCCGTACGGGAGGACCATCGCGCCGTGGTGTCTTTACACCACGCGAGCCACCACCTGGCTCATTCGTCTTCGATGAGGCCTTTACGTACGGCGTAGCGAACGAGCGCAGCTTTGTTGTGCAGGTCCAGCTTGGCCATGATGTTCGATCTGTGGCGGTCGACCGTATTTGCGCTGATCTCAAGCTGGGCTGCGATCTCCCTCCCGGTCAGACCCAGGGCGATCTGCTCAAGCACCTCTCGCTCACGATCGGTGAGCCCGTCCAGCTCGGCTTCGCCAGACTGAGCGCGTTCGACGAAATCGCCGATAAGCCTGCCCGCAACACTGGGGTGGATGTATGCCTGGCCCCGCGCGGCCGCCCGTATCGCTTCCAGCAGCTCGTGTGGGGCGCCGCCCTTGACGACGTAACCGGACGCCCCGGCCTTCAACAGTTCAAAGAAATACCGCTCGTCGGAGTGCATCGTCAGCCCGACGATCTCGGCCTCGCTCCGGGTCGCCTTGATTGCCCGAGTCGCCTCGATACCGGACATCTCCGGCATCGAGATATCCATGAGCACTACGTCCGGCGCGGTCGCAACGGAGAGCGCAACGGCCTCCGCGCCGTCCCGCGCCTCGGCTATCACCTCCATGTCAGCCTGGCCGTTTACGAGGAGACGGATGCCGGTGCGGACGATCTCATGATCGTCAGCGATGAGAACGCGTATCGGCCGGTCAGGCACTGGCGACCTCCTGTGACAACGGTATGACGAAGCGGATTGTGGTACCCGCGCCGGGCGCTGTTTCGATCTCAAGCGAGCCGCCGAGCAGAGTCACACGCTCATTCATACCCAGCAACCCTACCGCCCATCCACCGTCTGCACCCGGCTCAATGGCCGACAGATCGAATCCAGCCCCGTCGTCGATGATTTCGCCGGTGACCTGGTTGTTGTCGCCGGTGAGCCGGACGGTCGCGTGCCCGGCCCGGGCGTGCTTGACGACGTTGTTGATCGCCTCCTGAACCACCCGGAACGCGGTGATCTCGACCACGTCCGGCAGGTCCGGAATCAGACCGGTGACATCGAGCGACGACTCTACCTGGGTCCGATCAAGATGATTTTCGAGGTACCAGCCGACGGCGGCGGACAGACCCATATCGTCCAGGACGCTCGGACGGAGATCGGCCATCATGCGGCGGACCTCCTCGATAGTGTCACCGGCTGCCCGACGGAGGTCGCCGATGCGTTCGGAGGCCGCCTGGTTCGTGTCCGCCAGTTCCGCCTCCGCCGATCCGAGGGTCATCGTCAACGCGGTCAGCGACTGGCCGACCTGATCGTGCAGGTCGCGAGCGATGCGCTTTCGCTCTTCCTCCTGGGCGGTCATGACCTTCCGGAGAAGGAGATCGCGTTCATCGCTGCGCCGGGCAAGTTCCGCAGTACGCTCCTCAACGCGGTCCCCCAGCTCCCGGCTCCATTCCTCAAGTTCCCGCTGGGAGGTCTCCAGCCGGTTACGCATAGTCTCGAACGATTCACTTAACCGCCGGATCTCATCCTGGCCTTCGGGAGATATCGTGCCACGGAGGTCGCCGGAAGCGATTCGGCGGGCGCGTTCTGTAAGCCGGGTCAACGGTCTGACGACCTGCCGACTGGTGATCCACGCGACGCCGAGCGCTGCCAGGAAACCCAGACCGGCGATCCACAGGATCCGGTTGCGGAGGTCATTTGGCACGGCGAGGGCGACGTCTTCCGGCTGCTCGACCACGATGCCCCATGGCATCTCCTCAAGCGGTGCGAACGCGACCACATGACGCTCGGCCTCTTCGCCACTCGCGCTCGGCGGAGAGTGCTCGCCCACCCCGCTGCTTTGCTGGTTGAGCGAGTCCCGGATGATCTTGATGTGCCGCGTCGGAGTCAACGGCCGGTCGCCTTCGGACGTCTCCAGCACGATACCGTCAGCGTCGATCAGTTCTGTCCGGTACGAGCCGACATCGCCGGATGCGGCATCCGACACGCGGAGAAGTTGTGGACTGGGAAGAATGACGGCGGCGACACGGGCGTCGCGTGCGTCACCTGCAAGGGAACTTGCCACGGCGATTAACGGCCCACCGGCGCCCCCACCAACGACCACGGGTGCGTTGCCCGGCGGCAACGCCGCAGCGAAAGCCAGTAATGCGTCGCTTTCACTTGAGGCGCCAACACGGGCGACCGCTCTGCCGTCTCCATCGATCAGGGCGACGAGCTCGGGAGGCGTTCCGGCGTTCACGTCGGTCAGCGCCAGGGCAAGAGTATTTACGGAGCTTTCGGCGTCGGCGGGGAATGTCGCCCCGGACCGGTTGATGGACGCCGCCACACCGGCGACCAGGGTCGCGGTCGTCGCGACAACCCGGTCTACCGAGCTTGCGACGGTCCTCGCAAGGATCAGGCGTTCCTGCAGTATCTCGTCGGACGAGTCGTCGACGGCCTGGAGCGCCACGTACGCGAACAGGCTTACGAGGATCGTCAGACCCACGAACACATACGCCATGATCCGGCGCTGGAGGCCTATGTCATTGAATCTCAAGGTTCTCCGCCGGGCGAGCTTCATACCCTGGCCTAATTCCGGCCGACACCCTTTTCAGGGTCGCGACCGGGGCGCTATCGAAAAATCGTACGCCTCGAACGGCAAACTCGCGCAGATTTCAGAATCGATATCTGCGGCGATCATCTCACGGAGCCTTCACGCGGCCCGCCTCGTCTCTGGAACACAATTGGATCAAGGTCCGGCCCCGGAGGTCCGCAAACGGGCGCCCGAACAACATCTGGAGCGTACGAATAGACGATGCCCCGTATCGGGACGCATCTGGTCAGTTTTTTCGTCGTCACTGCGCTGGTGGCCGTGGGGACTTTGTCGGTGCGCGCACCAGCCAACTTCACACAGGACATCGTGGAAAACAGTGGCCGCCCTGCGGCGTTGCAAGTAGACATGGGGCGTGCCGAAGGGTTAGCGACGCTGTTCGCAGACGTTGCGGTGGACGAGGAGTTCGTCGAGCGTCACGGCACGGAATGGCGAAATACGCTCGATCTGGCGCTCGATTCGGCCAACGAGGTACTGAAGAAAGTCGGCGTACGCGTCGAGATGGTTTCGTTGTCGACCTGGGAGTCGAACGACGACCAGACGCACATGTCTCGAATCCTCGACGGCGTCCTGGCAACAACTCAGCGAGGTTCAGGACGGCTGCTACTGGCCGTAACGTGTCAGGATTCGGTCCGTTTCGATGGGATGGCAAGGGACTCAGCCGCCGCCGTTGTGGCCCGGTACATTCACGACGACTGGCAGCGCAACGGCAGCCTCATCGCCCACGAGATCGCCCACCTGCTGGGCGCTGAACACCACCCGACTGATGAAGAGTGCGAGTCTGACGGCTGCCTCATGGAGCCGGCCGGGTATGCCCACGCCGCCGAATGGTGCGACGATCACATCGAGGCCATCGGGGCGTTCCTGGCGGCAGCCGTGTGACGCCCGACGGCCAGAGCGAGCTATCAGTCTCGCGAAAACTCACGGATAACGTCCCAGTAGTCCGGCGTCAGCGAGTTGTACACGAAGTATGAGTAGCGTTTGACACCGTGCTTCTGCATGACCGCCAGCATTCGGCGCAGTTCTGACGGCGTGATCCACGTGCTTCCGAAGTGCTCCAGCCCGACCCACGGCACGAAGGCGTCTACGCCCCCGACGGCGGCGATCATTTTCCTCAACTGGTCGTCGACCGTGGCCTCGAACCACAAATCCGGCGCCTCCGAACCCCACTCCATAATTGGATAGTCGTCCGAGACCGGCACATCGAACGCGGCAGCAAACCACTCCGCTGCGCGGTCGATCCCAAGGCCGGGATTCCACTGTCCAAGCGTCTCGACCCAGTTCATCGCCGTTCCGCGGAAACCGGCGACGCCGCCGGGCCACCAGTAGAGCTTGGGAAGCTGGAAGTCGGAGTAGGCCCGTGTCCGGCGCAGGTTGTGGCCAGTGATCGGCGCGAGGGAGGGCATGCGGGACGACACGCCGACAGCCAGATCCGGGTGGTACTCCTTGATGCCCGCAAAAATGGCCGCGATGTGCTCCTCCACAGCGGCGTGCTTGAACCTCATCCAGTCCAACACCGCCGGGCGCTCCGACCACTGGTCGAATCCGCCAAACATGCCTCTCCGGTTCGCGACGGCGTCCGCCACACTCTCGGGAGTCAGCGACCGCAACTGGTCGGCGAAGTCGTCTCGCCCCTCCAGAACCCGCTCGTAGTTAATGCCG
>JAQBUX010000102.1 GCA_027623795.1 Chloroflexota bacterium | reverse complement strand
TTACATAACTAACAGGTTCGACACCTCGTAATTGACATAACTACTATAGTGCGACGCACTTTCTATCGTAAATTACGCCTGCCCTGCCTCCATCGGGTCGATCTCAGCGTGACGCAGAAAGTGCGTTACAATCCCGACGCGACGAGCCCGGCCTGACTTGAATACCCGCCAGCAAACTCCTCGCGAGGCCTCAAGGCCTGGTGGACGACGAGTCTAGACGCCAGTTCGAATCTGACGCGGTGGCGCGCAATCGGAATTATCTCTGGCCAGACTGCCGATCAAACATCTGGGATCAACCGGAAGGATTCGTTTCATGCAAGCGTTGGGATACGCCGAAGTCGCCATCGTCGTCGAAGATGTCGCCCGGTCGGCTGACTTTTACGTCAACGTCCTCGGGTACACAGAGGCACACTTCGATACTTACACGCCGCCCTCCGGCAGCCGGATCATCCAGGTCGGCCCGGACCACTATCTCGGGCTGTGGGAACCCGGCGTGTGGACCAGTGACTACCTGGACGGCTCGTATGGCGACTACTTCGGCAAGAACGTCGGCCAGTCCCATCTTGTGATGGCCATCGCACAGGACGACGTGCAACCACTCGCCGACCGCCTGACCGCGGCGGGGTACGCAATCGCCGGTCCGATGCCCCACGGCGACGGCTCCCTTCACCTGTACGTATCAGACCCGGACGGACACGCCATCGAGTTCTGGGGGAAGTAAATCGTGGCGACACTTGAAGTGAAGGACCCAGATTTAGCGCAAGTCGACACCAGTCACGATCGACTGACTGCATGTCACTGAACATTGGTGCATTGACGAACAACTGCCGCGCAGGGATCAAAGTTGACGCCGTTCATTAGCAGCGCTCGAGTCGTTGTCGGCTGGATCCTGTCGATTATCGGTGCATTCTTCGCAGCTTCCGCGGTTTCAGTCCTCCTCGTATCGACGACGGCAGATGACTTCAATCCAAACGCGTCGAGGGTCGTCCTCAGCCTGATCGCCTCATCTGCCAGCCTTGTCGCGGGCTTCATTCTGGCTGTGCCGGGTCGATGTCGCGTGCCGCTAGGTCAATGGCGAGTCGGCTTGCACCGATTGATCTAAAATCACGCGTCATACGTTGTTGCGACAGGGATTATGGCGACCGCCGGAGCCGCACTGGGTGCGCTGGTTGTCGTGTCGGGCTCCTCATTCGAAGACCTCCTGCCTGATGGGTGCCCCGGCCTGGGCCACGATCTTCGCTACGTGTCAGCCGACGCTCGGGTGATTGGGCCGACGAACCCCGATCGGTATGCGATCTTCCGAAACTCGAGCTTCAGTTCGCGAGAAGCAGATATCTTCAGGGAGATAGCGTTTGCAGGCATGAAACTCGGGGGATCCCGGCGATCAGTGAGATATGGGAACGTCCGGTGCGCGCTCACGTCTTCGGTCTTCCAAACGCAGTGGATGTTGCAGTGGAGACCCTTGCTGATCTGGCCGACTTGGTTCAGTTGGAAATATCTACTGTGGCCGACGCGCGGGAGGCAAACGTCACGATCTGCATCGGTATCACTTGGGAGGAACTCCGATCGGGAGCGAATCAGATCAATTTCGCCGATGAGTCCGGCGTCCTGCCACCCGCATTCAGTGCCCTGACTGTGAAATCAGGTGGAGAGATCATGAAGGCTGCCGTATTCGTGGCGCGCTCTGGTCCGGAAGGCGAAACGTTTGCCGAGTCCGCGGTCGAAGCCCTAATCAGGGAACAAGTTGTTCAGGCCTTCGATCCACGAAACGATTTCCTCCTCAGCGAGTTCGGCGACGTTTCCAGCGCGCAGACGAGCCTGTTTGCCAATTTGCCGCTATACCGCGATATGAATCTATTGGACCGTCGGATGGTGTCGGCGCTGTACAACGCAATACCGACCGGAAGCACATGGGAACAAGCGCTGGATCACATCGAGGTCGTCGACTTTAAGTAGCGCACGACTTGAACACAGTGCCCGGCCGCGCCCAAACCTACCGCACTGCCATCCAGCCGTTGCCGGCGTTCGCCTCGTCAAGCGGGCCCATGTAGACGTATGAGCGGCCTTCGGCATCGGTCTTCTTGATGATCTCTTCGGCGAAGTCGATCTCGATCGTGCCGTTTTCACATCGGACGGTAACTCGGGCGCCGTCCTGATCTTCGACCTTCAAGGGAGCGCCGTCGATCACATTTCCCGGTCCGGCTTCGAGTCGTAGCCACGGCTCGACGTCGCCACCCCGCAGCATCTGTGGCATGTCAGCCTGATCGATCACCGCTAGGCCGTCTGCGTCACAGGAGTAGAAAGGACGCGCCGGAAAGGGCGCGTCAGGAAAGCCTGGCATTGAGTGGTCCTTGTTGTTGATCGCTGAAGATAAGGCTGATGCCGTCGTCAAAGTCGGTGTTGGTTGCCGGTACGCCCAGAGGCTACTCACTTCCAGGAATGAGCCTCAAATCGGCCCCCTCCCGACCTGGGAGAGGGTTTCGGCGGTCGTTAATCTTGGCGCGAACTTCATACGTCAGGATTGCAAGTCGGGAGACCCTGCGCTTCGAAGCCTGTCCCAAAAATCGCCATAGGATGAGATCCCACGAAGGGGCTTCTCCCTCACCCCCGTATCGAGTACGGGGCAGGCTCCCTCCCGCTGGGAGAGGAGTTTTCTGAGACGGCCTCCTCGGCTCCGGATGACAGATCGGATCGTCCCACTCTCGGAAATTGCATCGCAGTGACGAACACCGAACATTCAGAAACGACCGACGCTAGCTGACCGCCGCCTGTACCTGCATGGCGCGCTCCGCTGCCGCCGCCAGCTCGTCGTCGATCGTGGCACGCAACCTGTCGACGCCCCAGCCGTTGAGCGCTGACGCTAACACCACCTGCGAAATCTCGCCTCGCAGGTCTGCGCCGATTTGCGCCGGATCCAGCCCGGCGATGTCGGGAACGCGGCCAACACGCGCCGGCGCGTCACCGTCCTCAACGCCCCCCGGTCCCGGCTCTGGCGCTGGTTGCTCCGGCTGCTCGTCGGTCAAAAGGTCCATCTTGTTGAGGACCAGAATTCGGGGAACGCGCGACAGGTCCATTTCGTCAAGGATCTTATCGACTACATCGATCTGTTGCTCTGCATGCGGCGAAGACGCGTCCACGACGTGTACCAGCACGTCGGCGTCCTCCAACTCCTCAAGCGTCGCCCGGAACGACGCCACGACGACCGGAGGCAGCTTGTGGATGAAGCCTACGGTGTCGCTGATCGTCGCCGGCGCGCCAGATGGCAGATGGATGCGCCGGGTCGTCGTGTCCAGTGTCGAGAAAAGTTGGTCTCGCTCCGGAACCTCTGACGCCGTCAGTCGGTTAAACAGGGCGCTCTTGCCGGCGTTCGTGTAGCCGACAAACGCCGCCACGCCGATGTCCGACCGTGACCGGTTGCTGCGCTGGCTTCTTCGACGCATTCGGACCTTTTCGAGTTCTTTTTTGATACGTGAAATCTTATTACGGACCAGGCGGCGGTCGGTCTCGATCTGGGTCTCACCAGGTCCGCGAGTGCCGATTCCGCCACCGAGACGTTCCAGGTGAGACCACTGGCCAGCGAGGCGAGGCAGCAGGTACTCGCTCTGCGCCAGATCGATCTGCAACTTGCCCTCCGCAGTCCGGGCGCGGCGTGCGAATACATCCAGAATGAGCGTGCTTCGGTCGATCACCTTGACCTTGAGGTGGTCCTCGAGACGGCGCTGTTGGGCCGGCTTGAGCTCATCGTCGAAGATGACGGTATCCGCACGCTCGTCGTGAACCAGTTGCAGCAACTCGTCCAGTTTGCCCATGCCGATATACGTCGGCGAGTGCTTCTGAAGCCTCTGGGACATCCGGCCGACGACTTCAGCCCCGCATGCGTCGGCCAGCGCCGCAAGTTCGTCGAGTGAGTCCTCGACCGACCACTGCGAGTCGGCGCCGCGGACCTGCACGCTCACAGCGAAGACGCGTTCCCGGCGTCGCGCCGTTCTAATCCTGGAGGCTTTGGCCAAGCTGTATGCGCTTCTCTCGAGGTTCCGGCGAAGTTCTAGTAATTTTAGCTGGCGGGCGGCGGCGGGATCTTCCAGTCTCTAAGCCGGGACAGTCCCTCGTCCACCCTGTCATCGCTAAGGGTAAGCGATAACCGGATATAACCCTCGCCGTACTGGCCGTAAGACCCGCCCGGAGTGACGACGATGTCACGTTCCTCAAGGAGCGCGTTTGCGAACCGCTCGGACGTGTAGCCCTCCGGCACACGGGTCCAGACGTAAAGCCCCGCCTGCGGCGCCACGACCGCCAGACCGATCGACTGCAACGCCTCGACGACGCGATCACGCCGGCGCCGGTAGCCGACATTGTTTTCAGCGACCCAATCTTCGTGGTTGTCCAACGCCTCGATCGCCATCTCTTGAACAGCCTGCGGTACGCCGGAGTCCAGGTTCGACTTGATTACCCGTAGCGCTTCGACGAGCTCGGCGTTGCCGACGGCTGCGCCGATGCGCCAACCGGTCATGTTGAAGGTTTTGGATAGGGAGTGAAACTCCATGCCGACGTCCATCGCTCCCTTGGCCTGGAGGAAGCTGGGCGCCTCAAATCCGTCGTATGTGACCTCGCTGTAACAGTTGTCGTGCAACACGATCAGGTCGTGCGCCTTCGCGTACTCAACAACCTGTTGGAAATATTCGAGGGAAGCGACACCGCCGGTCGGATTGTTGGGATAGTTGATCCAGAGGACTCTGGCCCTGTCAGCGACTTCGGTCGGGATGTCCGCCAGATCGACCAGCCATCCGGACTCCTCACGCATCGGGACTTTGTAGCTGACGCCGCCTGCGAAAACCGTCCCGACGTCGTACACCGGATAGGCCGGGTCCGGCATGATCGCCACGTCCCCCGGGTTCAAGTAGGCCAGCGCTGCGTGGCCGATACCCTCCTTCGCACCGATGAGACTGATGGCCTCGGTCGCCGGGTCCAGCGCGACGCCGAACCGACGCGAATACCAGTCGGTAACCGCTTTGCGGAACCCCGGCAAACCCTCTGACTCCGGGTAGCGGTGATTCGGGGCGTTCCGCGCTCCCCGGTCCAGAGCGTCGAGTATGAAACCCGGCGTTTCGCGATCCGGGTCGCCGATGCCGAACGAGATCACGTCCACTCCTTTGGCCCGCTTGGCAGCGATCGTTCGGGAGATCGTGACGAACGGGTATTCGGGCAGTTGATTGACGCGGTCGGCGATGTGCATGGCTAGTCCTGAGACTTACGAAGGTTCAACGACGTGGGAATGGAGCGCCGGTTTTCCGGCTGGGCAGAGATTGTAGGCGGCATGCCGCAAACTTTCAGATTCGGATCGGGAGCGCGATGGCGACGGCCTCGGGCTCAGAATGACACGAGATGCGCGGTTGCGCCTCTGGTCTCCGAGCATCCAGCTAGTCCGGCCAGACCCCCTCGAACACCTCCACAGCCGGACCTTCAAGGAATATCTCCCCTTCACCCGGCCACGTGATCCGCAACTCCCCGCCCGGAACCTGCACGCGAACGGTGTCGTCCGTAAAGCCGTGGAGCCGTGCCGCCACCGCAGTGGCTGTCGTACCGGTGCCGGACGACAGCGTCTCCCCCGCCCCGCGCTCGAAGATGCGAACCTTGAGAGTGCCGCGGTCAACTACGTTGGCGATCTCAAAGTTGATCCGGTTCGGAAAAAGAACGTGGTTTTCCACGTACGGGCCGATCTCCAGCAGCGGGAAATCGTCCACGTCTTCTTCCGGAAACACCACCGCGTGTGGATTTCCGACCGAAAGACACGTGACCTTCAATCGCCTTCCTCCGGCCTCGATCTCGTAATCCAGGACGCGGTCCGGATTGCCCATCGCATCGGCGTCCACCGGGATCGCTGAGGGCGCCAACTCCGGTTCGCCCATCGCCACCCGCGCGGCCACCATCCGGTCGCCGTCCATCGTAGGGACGACCGTACGAACGCCGCCGCCGGTCTCGACGATCAGGCCGTCCGGTCCAGGCACAGCGATTTTGCGATCGATCACGAACTTGGCGAACAGACGGATGCCGTTCCCGCTCATCTCCGCCTCAGAGCCGTCAGGGTTGTAGATTCGCATCCGGACCTGCGCCACGTCCGAGTCCTGGACCAGGGTAATTCCGTCCGAACCGACACCGAAGTTGAGCCGGCTCATCGCGACCGACAGCTCGCCCCAGTCACGGTCGATCCCGCGTCCGTCGATGGCGATGTAGTCGTTCCCCGCGCCGTGGAGTTTTACAAATGGCAGAGCCAAGAAGGTTCCTTTTCACTTGGATGGCCGGGAGGGTCCGGGCCCGGCGGAATGACATTCTAAAGATGCCACATGGCGGCGACTCGTTTTTCTCTTTTGACGTTATGTATTGGTCGTTTTTGAGTTTGAGATTGTCTCGGAGAGCCACGAAGACGTCAGACCGGTTGCCGCCGTCGCCGCCGCTCCAGGGTCGGTCCCGTCAATCCAGTTGATTCGTTCATCATCGGCCTTGAACCAGTTGTCCTGGTGACGCGCCAGACTGCGCGTCGCACGCCGCGTGGCGTGGACCGCGTCGTCATATGACCTGGCCCCGTCCAGATAGCTCGCAATCTCCCGGTAGCCGATGCTGGTCATCGGCGGAGCTTCCCGGTGCACGCCGCGCTCGACCATCGCCCGAACCTCGTCCACCCAGCCACGCATCAGCATGCCGTCGATGCGCGCGTCGATGCGCGCATACAGCGACTCGCGGGGCACTCGTAGTCCAATGACGAGCGCGTTGTAAGGTGGGGATTCCGAACGGCGGGGTCCTGCGCTCGCACCAGCCTGAGCCACCTCTATCGCGCGGATCACGCGGCGTACGTTGCGTCGGTCGATCCGCTCCGACGCTTCTTTATCGACCTTCTGGAGGCGGTCGAAAACCGCTTCTGCGCCCTCCTCGTCCGCTTTGCGTTCAAGTTCGGCCCGGAGCAAAGGATCGGGCGGTACGCGCGGCACGTTCCAGCCTTCAAGCAAACCCCATACGTACTGGCCCGCCCCTCCGGCCAGCACCGGCAGGCGATGTCGGGCACAAATCTCCCCGACCGTTTGCCTCGCCGCGTCGAGATAGTCAGCCAGCCCGAACCGTTCGGTAGGTTCGAGGAAATCGACCAGATGGTGTGGAACGGCGGCAAGCTCTTCGGCGGACGGCTTGGCCGTCCCGATGTCGAATCCGCGGTAGAAGAGGCGGGAATCGGAGTTGACCACCTCACCGCCGAACGCCTGTGCAAGGTGGATTGCGAGAGCAGTTTTGCCGGAGGCCGTCGGACCAACCACGACGACGAGGCAAGGCTTGTCGTCAGGCATGTTCACCCCCGGCGTCGGTACGGACAGGCAATTTCCTCGGTCAACCGGCGATCAACCTCACGTCGCAACGAGCTCCACGATACGCGAGAACTCCTGCCCGTTCAGACTGGCCCCACCCACGAGCGCGCCGTCCACGTCCGGCACAGAAACGAAAGAGACGCAGTTACCTGAGTTCACGCTGCCTCCGTACAGAAGTATCACTTCGTCAGCGACAGGCGCGGAATACAGGTCCGCGACCGCACCTCGCAGGAACGCGGACATCTCCCGTGCCATATCCGGCGACGCAGCCCGGCCGGTGCCGATGGCCCAGAGCGGCTCGTAGGCGATCATGACCTGTGAAATATCGTCCACACCCGCGAGGCTGCCCTTGATCTGATCCGAGATGAACGCGCTCGTGCCGTCGCTCTCCCTGACTTCAAGTGATTCGCCGACGCATACGATCGGCCGGAGCCCTGCAGCGCACGCCGCTCTTGTCTTGGCCGCGGTGGTCTCGTTCGTCTCCCCGTACATCGTTCTTCGTTCCGAGTGGCCTATCAGCACGTAGGAACACACGGTCGCGATCATGTCTGCTGACATCTCACCCGTGTGCGCCCCCTGAGGATTCTGATTCACGTCCTGCGCGCCCAGAAGGACGGAAGAGCCTTCCAGCGCTATCGACACCGGGATGATGGACAACGCAGGCGGGCACACGACGGTGGTCACTCCGGTGATCCCGTCGATCCCGGCGCGGATATCCCTCGCCAGTGAGGCGGCGTCCGCCGGTGTGGTGTTCATCTTCCAGTTGCCAACGACTACCGAGGTGCGCATTCCTGACCTTTGCTGCTACTTTCCCTGTTCATGTACGTCTGATGCGTCAAGTAACGCGGCGACACCCGGCAATACCTTCCCCTCCAGGAACTCAAGAGACGCGCCCCCGCCTGTCGAGACATGCGTGATCCGCTCCCGGAGGCCGAGGGCTCCAACCGCCTCGGCGGTGGAGCCGCCTCCCACGACGCTCACGCAATCATCGTTTGCGGCGATCGCTTCCGCCACAGCTGTCGTGCCCGCTGCGAACGAGGGCCACTCGAACACGCCCATCGGGCCGTTCCATATGACGGTTTTCGCGGACGCAATCTCTTCAGCGTAAGCTCGGGCGGTTTCCGGGCCGATGTCGAGTACCAGCGCCCCGTCTGCGATCGTCGAAACGCCGGTGGTTGTCGGCTTCGCATCTTCGGCGAACTCCGCAGCCGTAACCGCATCGATCGGCGTGACGATCCGTGCCCGTGAACCGGCAAGCAGAGATCGGGCGGCCTCCACGTCCGAGGGCTCAACGGTGAACGCGCCCGTGTTCCCCATCGCCAGCAAGAAGGCTGTCACCATCCCGCCGCCGACCAGTATCGTCTCGACCTTGTCCGCGAGGTGCTCCAACACACCGATCTTGTCCGACACCTTTGCGCCGCCGATGACCGCGACAACCGGCCGCTGGGGGTTGTCGAGGCAAGCGCCGAGCATCTCAAGCTCCCGCGCCATCAGGAGCCCGGCGACGGCGGGCAGGTACGCGGCGACGCCTGCCGTGGACGCGTGCGCTCGATGCGCCGCCCCGAAGGCGTCGTTCACGAACACATCCCCGAGCTCGGAAAGCTTGCGG
>JAQBUX010000101.1 GCA_027623795.1 Chloroflexota bacterium | reverse complement strand
TACGCCGATGGCTCGTGTAAGCACATTCCGTTTGGAATGGGTAGCGGCCTGTTCCTGCGATAGCTCGCCTGTACGCACTCGGTCCGCGACCCAGGTGTGGTCGGAGGTCAGCCGCGCCAGCTCGCCATTGCGGAGCAAGTAGGCGCGGCTATCGCCCACGTGTGCAAACGCGAGGATCGGGCCGGACACGACCGCCGTCGTTAAAGTTGTTCCCATCCCGGTCCGGTCGATGCTTCCAGATCTGGCGTGGACCTCGACGTTCGCCACTTCAACCGCGGAGCGGAGCGTCTCGGCGGCCCGCGTCGGCGTGAAGGCTGCCGCCGGACTCGCCCGGAGCCGAGACACGACCGCGTTGACTGCGGTGTTGCTGGCGTATCCGCCCGCCTGGTGGCCTCCCATGCCGTCGGCGACGATGAGCAGCCCGCTGGCGCCGGCCGGAGCGTTGGGTGGCAGTAGCGCGGCGCAGGCGTCTTCGTTGGATCGTCTGACGCGACCCTGATGTGTCATGGATCCGAGGGTCAGTTGCGGAGATGCGCCGGCGCGTTTGGTGGCCAAGATGACGAGCTCAGGCGGCGCGCGGCTGCATGAGGCTTAGCTCGGTCCGGCCCAGGGCGATCCGATCGCCCGGTTTCAGCCGTGTTCCCGAAAGTTTTGCCCCGTCAACAAATGTGCCGGTTTTGCTGGCGAGATCGTAGACAACGAAGCCGTTTGCCTGGCTTCGGATGATGGCGTGCCGACGGCTTACGGAGGGATCGGTCAGTTCGACCGCAGAGTCCCGGTCACGGCCGACCAGGTTGTCTCCGTCCTCAAGGTTGTATGTGCGCCCGGCGTCGGGGCCGGAACGTACCACGACGACGCCACCCGAGGCAGGGGTGTCCAGCATCGTGAGTTCGCTTCCGCCCGCAGAACCGGCTTGCGCAGGCGATGCCACTGCGACTAACTCCATCTCCGAGTCCCCGACGCGCAGGCGCGCACCGTTCTTTACGGGCTTCCCGGACACCGGCCGGCCGTTTACCTTCGTGCCACCTGAGCTGCCGAGGTCGACGAGGATAAGTTCTTCGTTGTGGGCGATCACTACGGCGTGAGACCGGCTGACGACAGGGTCGCTGACCACGAGGTGATTGGACCCGTCGCGTCCGATCGTCGTCCGATCGGTGTAGAGCTGGCAGATCTGGCCCTTTGATGGACCGGACGTGACGGCGATCCATGCGGAGAGCCGATCTTGTTCATCGGACACGCCGAGGATGGTCTCGCCCGGCCGTATCGCGTCGACGGTGGTCGCCCGTACCTTCACTTCGGCGGACCCGAACTCGGTGGCTGGCTCGGAAGCGGTAAACATCAACTCGGTGTTCCCGAGCATGATCGTGGCGCCAGATATCAGGGGCTCTTCGCCGGAAATGCTTCTGCCGTCGAACATTGTGCCGCCGGAGCTACCCGTATCACGCAACGCGTAGCGGCCGTCTTTGAGCACGATCTCGGCGTGATTGCGACTGACGTTCGGGTCTTCAATCACCACGTCGTTTGAATGGTCGCGACCCAGACGTGTGACGCCGGACGAGAGCGGCACGCTCTGGCCTGCGGCCGGTCCCGACCGAATGTGCAGCCAGGCCGGGACGGCGCTTGCCGCTCCATCAAATGAAGTTCCAAATGCGTTGGCGGGCTTTGCGAGACCGTTGCCGGTCGCGATCGAGCCGCCCGTCTGGTTTGTGGCCGCAGTCCCGGCGCCTGCGGCCGCCGCCTGACGGTCGCTGGACAATCGCCTGAACCGGACGACGCCGGATCGAAAAACCGTATAAATCGCGGCGACCACACCGCCCAGGAAACTCAGTACGGCCATTACGTCCTCTTGTCCACCGAGGTTAAGCCCGATTCGTTCGACCGATAGCGGCAACGTGCAGATGAAGCCGAGCGCCAGAAGCCCGTGAAGTTGGGCGCTGTACGGGCCACTCCTGATCGCGACGCGAGCGTGGATGGTCACCGCGAGCGCGAACAACGCCGCGAAGCCCGCCAGCCACCACTCGTACCAGAACCAGGCGAAGTTCCCGTCCTCAAACGGGTTTGGCAATTTTTTGTGCTCGCTACGTCACGTCGCCACAGTCAGCGAAGCCGGAGCGCAAGAGTCGATACGAGCGGCGACCTGCCGATCCATCGGGCGCGTCCAGCCAGGACTACGGGTCGTTCGAGGCTAGCACCGGCCCGCCGGGTCGTTGTTGCGTGCTAGCGCACTCCCGGCGGCGTGGAGACCCCAACATGAGGGCGACCGGCGCACTGTGCTGCCGACCGGGCCGGTCAGGTGTCGTCTTCCTGTCGATTCGTCTGCTGATGCCTTGTCGCCCTGCAATGAGAAAGTCTCTTTCGCCTGGCGATATGTCGTGCGATTGAACAATATTGACGTGACGGAGCGCTGGTTCCGATGTCTACCTGCCGAACAGCCCGGTAAACCTCGCTTGCGCCTGTACGTGGCCCTCGATCGCTGTCAGGAATTCGCCGCCGCCGGAGTCGCCGGTGAGCCCCTCACTATCTGCCAGCAAAAAATCCAGGTAGTAAAGGGTGAACCGGTACCGGTGCGGGCTTCCTGACGGAGGGCAAGGGCCGCGGTACGTTCGACCGCCAAATGAGTTCCGGCCGACGATCGCTGCAGTTCCGACCGTTGCGTTTTCCGTCAAACCAGTCGTATCCGGTGGCATGTCGAACACGATCCAGTGGGTGAACGTTCCTCGAGGGGCGTCAGGGTCGTCGACGAGCAGGGCCACGCTTCGTGCGCTGGTTGTCGACGCGCTCCACGACAACCCGGGGGAAACGTCCTCCCCCTCACAGGTGTGTCGTGACGGAATGCTCTCGCCGTCGGAAAACGCTGAACTCTCGATTTCAGGCGATACCGGGAACGCCTGCGGACGTGAATCGTCCGCGATGGTATTAAAGTGAGCGTCCGATGTGTCGGTGGACCGGTCGCTGTCGCCGCCTGAGCAGGCGATAGCAACGACGACGACCACTGCGAAGAACATCTGCCGGGGAACCCGAATTGGCACCATGCCTTAATCGTACTTCCGTAACGCTTTCGCGTTACTCGCTGGAGGTAGAACGCTCCCCGGCTCGGAGTAGTCCGCAAGACAACGCCGATGGCGGATTCCGCACGTATGCGCTGGTACGGTACGACTGTGGAATGACGGCGCGCCCCGCGCGAGTTTCGGGCTACTCGATCGCCGGCGGCTCGACCCGGGCACCGAAGATAGTACGCGGTCGGAGAGCCCATCCCACAGAACGACGATGAGAGAATAATTGCCATGGACATGGAAGCAGGACAACAGGCGACCCGATCGCTGACCGTGACCCGGGATATGGTGGAGGCGTACGCGGGGATCACCGGTGACTACAACCCATTGCACTTCGACGAGGAGTTCGCTTCCCGGACCCGATTCGGCCGGCTCGTGGCGCAGGGCGGGATTGCGACCGGCTTACTTCACGCGCTTGTTGCGATGGACCTCCCCGGTCCCGGTAGCGTATTCACGAAGCAGGAGTGGAGTTTCCCCGCTCCCGTGTACATCGGCGACGTCATCACGGCCACCGGTACGATCGCCGCGGCATTCCCTCGCCGCTCGATGGCCAGGATGGAGTTCACGGTGGTCAACCAGGACGGCATCGAAGTGCTCCGGGGTGATGCGACGGTACTCCAGATGCGACCGTGGGGATGAATCCGTGGCACGATTCGGTCGCCTGTGGACCGCAATCGGCCTACGGTAGGCGGTTATCCGGCGGCGGCGTGTTCGTCCAGTCCTCGTGGCTCCGCCCGTTCAGATCCCACACGACGACGCCTTCCCGAACCGTCATCTGCGGCACAAACCTGCGGTCCGTGTGCATCACCCTGAAACCTGTCCACCCGCCGTCGGTGAGACCAAACCGGCCTTCCGTAAGCTCAAGAACGGCGATGTCCGCGTCTGCGCCCACGCTGAGTGAGCCGAGCTCCGGATGACTCAGTTGACGGGCCGGCGTGATCGTCGACGCTTCGATCACGCTCGCGAGCGGCATGCCGATGGCGAGCATCTTGGACATCGTCTCCGGCATGGTGGCGAACGTGGATAGGAGACTCTTGCGTCGAGTGTCTGTCGAGATTGTGTCCGGGAGAAAGCCTTGCTCAACGGCCGGCTTCGCCATCGCAAAAGAAGAGCTGTTGTTTCCAGAGCCGATGTCGAACTGGACACCACGCTCGCGAGCTTCCCGGAAGTGTGTTTTGACCCGGCCATCGTCCCCGATGATGGGTTTGTTCCATGCGAAGCAATGTGTAGCGATATCCCCAGGCCGGAGCTTCTCAAGCAATAGCCGGTCTGTCGTACGCGTGCCAAGGGCGTTCTGATCCACCATCGCCCATGGGCCGGAGCGCTCGGCCGCCGCGATCGCCCGATCAATGTTCTCCCATCCGGGACTGCGAAAGTGGTCCGTTTTGATCCCAACGATGATGTCCCGCCGCTCCAGTATTTACTCGGCAGTCGCCCCGGCGTCCATGTCCGACACGTCCTGCTCGGCGTCGTCGCCCGCCATTCCGGCGCCGACGATGTTCAGAAGAGCGAATACGCGCGTCACGGCCGGCACGATGCGCTTTTGCCGGAACTCGTCAAAATTGCGCCACCCTGAGCCGCCGGCGTCCAGCATCGTCGTCACGCCGTAGGGCAGACACATCTCGTCCGGGAACATCGCCGCGAGGGAGCCCCATGCGTGGGCGTGGAGATCGATCAAGCCCGGCGTCACGTAGCAGCCCGCCACGTCCGCAACGCGGGCCGCTGACCCCGACGGGATGTCCGGAGCGATCGCCGCGATCTTGATCCCGGACACGGCCACGTCCATCGGCGCGTCGATGCCGTTTGCGGGGTCGATTACGTGGCCGCCCTTCAGAAGGAGGCCACTTCGGATCGCTGCGTTCATCGTCAATCGTGGCCTCCGTTGTCCTGCAAATTCCAACTATTCCAGCGAGGTGTTGAGACGACACTGAACGTTATTGCCAGACAAACTTCACGTTCACCCCAGCCCTCTTCCTGATGGTGAGGGCCTGCCCTGAGCCGAGCCGAAGGGATGAGCGAGAGGCTCTGCGTGCGGCCGACTTCTGATGAACACCCCATGATCCCGGCGTCATCACTGACAGATCAATCGATTCGCACCGTACGGCCGGTGTCCGACGACTCCCGCACGGCGTCCAGCACCTGCTGGCAACGCCACGCGTCGACGAAATTCGGGGACGGCGAGATGCCGTCGTCGATGCCGTGGTTGAAGTCCCTGACGAGCAATCGGAACGCCATCAAACGAGGGTCTCTATCGTCGGAGAACGGCATCAACCGCGCCGGGGTTTCGATCCCCGCCAACGGCGCGCCGCCCTGGCTTCCGGAGATAGCGCCGTCTTCTGCGGGATTGGGGCCGCCCTGTTCGGCGTAGAGCGTTCCCGCGCTTCCCATCACGGCGATCCGCGCGCCTCGCGCCGGGGTGACAGCGGACGAGCAGGCCATCGTCGCCATGCCGCCATTCTTGAAGGTCAGGGTGAACGTGAAAGAGTCGTCCGTCTCGGACTGGACCAAGGCGCCGGAATCGGAGTCGGTCCGGTTTGGCTGGAACGTTTCAAGATGGCCGGTGACGGTCTCGACATCGCCGAACCAGTAACGCAGGCCGTCGATGAAGTGCGATCCAAGCGCGCCGAGGAACCCGCCGCCGTCTGAGCGCCTGGACGCCCACGTCATCGGAGGCGGTGGGCCGCCGACCCCGCGGCCCCCGCGGCCCCCGCTGCCCCCGCGGCCCAGGAAGAGCTCCATCGTGCACATCTGGAAATCGCCGATGTACCCGGCGTCCAGCAGCTCTTTTATCTGCGCGCGTTGCGGCGTGTGGCGGAACTCGTGGGCCACCATCGCAGTGCGGCCGGTCTCCGCTGCCACATCGCGCATCTCCTCCGCCTGCGCCGCACTCAGGGCGAACGGCTTCTCGCAGAGCACGTGCTTACCCGATCGGAGCGCTGCGAGGGCGAACTCGTGGTGTGGCGCCGGGGGGGTTGCGATCGCGATGGCATCTAAATCGTCGCGCTCGATCAACTCGTGCGCGTTCGTGTGAAAGTCCGGGACGCCGTCCGCCTCGGCCGCTGCGCGCGCCCGCTCTTCGTTCCGGCTGTAGAGCGCGGCGACATCCCAGCCTTCCGACCGGAACCCCGGTATGTGGACCGCCGATCCAAACCCGACCCCAAGGACCCCGATTCTCCGGTTACCGCTGGTCAATCTACGCCTCCGTTTGTCATGTGTCTGATCGCATTACCGGGTCCGCCTCCGGCGTCGACATGTTAGGCCGTACCGGACGCGGGATGTTCCGCGGGCCGTTAGGTCGATTCAGTCGCGTGGCGGCAATTCAAACGCTTCCGCCAGTAGTTCATACGACCGTTTTCGATCCTCGTAATCGTGGGTTATCGTCAACACGATCACCTCGTCGACGTCGTACGCCGCAGCGATCTCCAGGATGCCGCGTTTCACGGTGTCCGGGTCGCCCTCTATCGCGCGAGATTGCTGGTGCGCCAGGTAGGCGAGTTCTTGTTGGGTGAACTCCCCGTCGAGCGCAAGCTCGGGGGCGGGCACGCCGTCGATGGGCTGTCCCTGGTCGCGGCGCAGTCGCATCAAGTGGCGGCTCAAGCCGAGCCTTCGCGCCTCGTCGGTCGTTTCGGCGCAGGTCGCGGAGATTCCGATGTTGACCCTGGGCGCGTCCAGCCACTCTGACGGCTGGAACAGCTCCCTGTATCGCGCCACCATCTCGGGCCCGCCGTCCTGGCTGATGAAATGCGCCCACGACAGTGGTAACCCGAGCTGAGCGGCGTAGCTCGCGCTGCCCATCGACGAGCCGAGTAGCCAGGTCTCGGGAGTGGTCGGACCGGACGGCATCGCCGTGATACCACGGTATGGATGATCGTCCGGCAATCCGCCGTTCATGTAGTGCATGAGGTCCGTCACCTGTTGCGGGTAGGACTCAATCGGGGGACCGACCGGTCCCGGTTGAAGTGCCGCGGCGGTGCGACGATCGCTGCCGGGAGCGCGGCCGACACCGAGATCGATCCGGCCCGGGTAGAGCGCCTCGAGCATACGAAACGACTCTGCGACCTTGAGCGGAGAGTAGTGGCTGAGCATGACGCCGCCGCTGCCGACGCGGATACCGGAGGTCGCAGCGGCAACGGCCGGGATCAGGATTTCGGGCGCAGGGCTGGCGAGGGTCCGCGTGTTGTGGTGTTCCGCCATCCAGTAGCGGGTGTAGCCGAGCCGGTCCGCCAGCCGGGCGAGTTCTATCGTCTCGAGAATCGCTTCGCGCGGCGTTCCGCCCGCACGGATAGGGGACTGGTCAAGGACGCTGAGTTTCACGCGTAAACGCTCCCGCATGCGCCGCAACTAACGACGCCATCCGGGAGGATAACCGGTCACAGGCCGGATATTACGGCCTCAGGCGCTAACTGGCCCTTATCGATCCAGAGATACACCGGTGTTCTGAGTGGCTAACCGCGTCTGGCTCACCCGATCGCGTCTCGTCCGGGCGTATCGCGATATCCCCAGAGGCCCGAATGCCAATCCGGCCCACGGTTTTTTGGGAGGCCGGCTCGGTGAGCTTCACTTTCGCCCGGATCGGCGCTGCCTAACCGCCAGCGATCGTCCGGAGCAAGTCATGCCGTGCGACTACGCCGACCACGATTCCGTCGCGGACGACAGGAAGGTGGCTCAGGTGGTTCGCGAAGAATGCCTCGGCGACGTCTGTCATCGTGGCCTCCTCGGTGACCGAAGGCGGGTCCGCCAGCATCACGTCGCGAACGCGCTCGTTCTGAAGCTTTGTCACCGCATCGACCCGAGCCGTTGGCGAATCGTTGTAACCGCCCCAGATCCGGACGATCGTCTTTTCCTGAAGGTTGCGCACGCTGAACGGCCGTGGGATGCCGGCCATCGCCGCCTGGAACATGCGCTCAGTGAGCAACCCCACCAGCGGTCCATCGGCGCTGACGACAGGCAGGCAGCCGATATTTTGACTCAGCATCAACTCTGCCGCTTCCGAAAGCGGTGCGTGCTCATCGATCGTGTATGGACGTTTGGACATCATCCGCAGGGCAGTGACGGCTTGTTTCTCGCTCAGCATCATGCAGACCTCCTGACAGTCCAGATTTGGGAACTGCCACGCGGCGCGATCGGTCACGCGGCCGCCCCGGTTCTCGCCTCGCAACATCAGTGTCTCGCCGATGATCTGAAGGAGTCGTGATGGCGGCTCTCTCAGCCGCGTTGATCTCGTGAGGGACCGGAATTGCATGAGCAGGACGGACGGGCAGGCGCCTGCCCGTCCGTCCGGGTGGCTGACCTGATTTGTGCCACGTGGGGAATTCGCGCCGCGCTCGCCCGGAATGGAGCCGGT
The DNA here is from genome assembly GCA_027623795.1 of Chloroflexota bacterium. Lineage (GTDB taxonomy): Bacteria > Chloroflexota > Dehalococcoidia > Lucifugimonadales > Lucifugimonadaceae. The sequence continues at coordinate 587 of JAQBUX010000101.1, read as the reverse complement.
GAATCTGGCGGCCCGGGAGCATCCGCAGCCGACTGGATTTCGCACGAGACGCCCGGGCGGCCATCGGCAACCACCAGCCTTACCACGTAATATTCACCCAACGGCCATCGCGCTTAGCAGGCACTCACCCTACCGAGGTGGCGGAATGGCAGACGCGGCGGACTTAAAATCTGATGCATAGGGTCCACAAGCGTCCGTGATCGTCCGCTCTACGATTGAAATGGACGCGCTTTGTCCACTGCCGTCCGGGTAAGTGGCTGTCAATCCACCGGGTTGGCTGTCAAATTGGCTGTCAAAAAGTGACTCTCCGTCAACTGTGACACCTCAGGTCCGGAAGTCGGACGCCATCCGCAGCAACGCCCACTCCCTCCGGTGCGGCAGTCGCCAACTGACGGTGCCTGAAGGGGCGCAGACACGCCGCGATAGCGCCAGAGTATTCAAAGACACCGCGTGGTCCAGGACTGCGTGCAGGATGAGCATGTGCGGGAAGCGGAGGCCGATGTTCGTATCGGTAATGGACGGGCAGAGGCCGCAGATCAGGTGCGAAGGTCGCTGGCGTAGCTCGGGCATAGCGGCACGGTTCGGTG
>JAQBUX010000100.1 GCA_027623795.1 Chloroflexota bacterium | reverse complement strand
CGCGACGTGGAGGCCGAGGCCCCTGTCGCAGTCCAGCGTCGCGGTGGTGTCGCTCTCTCGGATCACCCGGACGTTAGGCCGCGGGTTGATGTTTCCCGCGCCGTACTGCTCGATGTAGCTCGCGAGCATGTTTGAGACGCCGTGGCTTTCGCAGCCCCGAAGGTCTGAAAGCATGAGCACGTCCGCCGACAGCGTTGCGTCATCGTCGGTCTGGCCCATCTTCCGAAAGACGGCCTCGGTCGCCGTGCGCATCTGCTGCTGGTCTACGTAGACGCGGTCCTCTTCAGGGACGAAGAAGCGTTCCAGCATGTTTGTCGCCTTGTCCTCTCGTGGAATTGGCGGCGGTCCTTCGAGAGCCTCAGTACGCAAGAGCCTCAGGACTCGGGACGCGCGCGGTGCGTTATGTGCGAGGCGCACAGGATGGCCCGAGCGGTCGGCGAGCGCAAGTATCCCGGTGGGCTAGCGTTGGTTCCGTTGCCCTTACCTTCTCGTGGGGTTCGCCGCGATCCTTCGATCCTTCCCCGGAAGGAAGGACACGAGGCTTTCGGCGTTCGGGGCGCCCAGGTGGCCGAGCACGCGGTGTAGATCCCTCCACTTCGGTCGGGATGACGCGCTGTTTGGCCGATGTGTGCGGTCCGCTATGGATGCCGCGCCGGGAGGGCGGTACGGGCAGTTGCCTACCGCGGCGGCCTACAACTTCACGCCTGATGGACCGTTTCCGAAGCCGTAGTAGTCGTGTTCGACGCGATCGGCGTGCACCTTCACAACACGGTAGCCCGACGGGTCGTCGCCGAGCGGGTAGCCGACCGGCCCGGATGCCACGACCTGCATCTCGCCGTACGAGGCGTGGTTGTTGCGATGCCAGTGGCCGGCGAACACGGCATGCGCACCAGCGTTTCTGAGCAATCGGAGTAACGGCTCTCGCCTTTCGAGCGGCCAGTTCCAGTAGTCGTCAGGCTCGTTTGGCGTCTTGAGAAACGGCGGGTGGTGGGAGAAGACGACGATCGGACCGCCGCGTGCGGCCGCCTGTGCAAGCTCGCTCTCGACAAAGCTCAGTTGCGCCTCCCACTCGCCGGGCACCGGCGCCGGGTTGTCTATCGTGATGCTGTCCAGCACCAGGAACGAAGCGCCGGCGTGCTGGAAGGCGTAGTAATCGGGGCCGAACGCGTCACGGTAGACCCGCAGGCTGTCTGGAGTGGCGCTCACCGTGTCAGCCCCGACGTCGTGGTTACCGGGAACCCAGTGGATCGGGATGCCGTTGTCGAGCTGGCCCGCGATACGAAGGACCTCTGAGCGCTCGGCTTCCGAGTTAGGGTCGTTCACCATGTCTCCGCAAACGACGACGAACGCCGGTCGCAGCCGGTTCGCCTCGGATATCGCTTCGGAAAACAGGCGACTCTCGTCCTCGAACCCCGTGATCGACGGCGCTTTCCGGACCTTGCTGCCCTTGAACAACTGTTCCTCGATAACCTCGTCGGAAACGCCGCCCCATCGGGCGAACATTCCGAACTGCGGGTCTGCGAGTTGGATGAAGAAGAAGGGGATCATGTGAAGGGTTGTGGCTGGTGGCGGGCTATGCTGACGACGCGGGTCCCGGCCTGAAGTAGCAGAAGCGCCGTGATGCCGATGGCGGTGATCGCATACAGGTGGAGGATCGTCGAGATGATCCAGGGCAGCTCACCAGACCCGAACATCACCCAGTAGGCAGAGGCCAAAAGCCCCGTAGCGGTGGCGAAACGGCCAACGACGTGCGCGAGGGAATTCATCAGTCTGCCGCCGATTCCTTATACGGCGGTTTGTATGCCAAATGCGACCATCGGTGATCTATGCGGTCCGGCGTCACACGAACCTCGCGGAAGCCAGAACCATCGACGCCAACCGGGTATCCGACGGGCCCTGATGCCACCATCTCCATCTTTCCGTCGGCCGCGTAGTTGTTTTCGTGCAGATGTCCGGCGAAAACGGCGTCGGCTCCATAACGGCGGAGCAGGTCCAAAACGGGGCGGCGTTGCACGAGCGGGATTGCCGCGGAGTTTGATTCCGGGCCGTCCTCATCGGGGTCGCTCAGGAATAACGGTATATGTGTGAACAACACCGTGTGTGCGCTTCCCCGGCGTTTCGCCTCATCAAGCTCCGCCGCCAGGAAATCGAGCTGCGACTTCCACTCGTCCGGCACTTCTTCCGGCGCCTGCATGACCGACGAGTTGAGCACGATGAAGCTCGTGTCGCCCTGCTGAAACGCGTAGTTGTCAGGGCCAAACCCGGCGCGATAACGCGCCAGACTCTCGCGGGTCGGTGTCCTGTGTCCTGAGTCGACGCCGACATCGTGGTTTCCGGCGACCCAGTGCAGGTCTATCCCCTCATCAAGTTGTCCCGCGATGCGTCTTGCCTCTTCCGCCTGAGGATCGTCATCCCAGTCATACACGATGTCCCCGCACACGACCACGAAGGCCGGATGGCGTTGGTTGGCAACCAGGATTGCTTCCGTGAACAGTCCGGTCTCCGGCGCGAATCCGGTCATCAACGGGACCTCTCTCACGATGCGTCCGGCGGCCCTCCACTCAGCGATCCGCTCCGGGCTGCGGGCGCTAATTTCGGCGAACATTCCGAATTGCGGGTCAGCGAGCTGGATGAAGTTGAAGCCGCCGGTTACCGCCGCGTTCGCAGACCGTTCAAGAGATGCTTCCGGAGAGCTCATCAGCCGCCCATCTTTTGCAGGAACGCCGTTGCGCCGGCATTGAGCCACGGCTGCCATGCGAGCCCGACACAGCGAACGCCGCGGGCGATGTATGACTCCACCGTGGCATCGTTGACGAGCGTTCCGGCGGTTCGGCCCGATTCGATGATCACGCCGAGCCCGTCCTCGACTGCCTGCAACACCTCGGGGTGCGACACGTCGCCCGTGTGTCCCATGCTCTGGGCGAGGTCGCCGGGCGCGACGTAGAAGACGTCGATGCCGTCAGCCTTCACGATCTCCTTCATGTTGCGGATGGCGACGATGTCCTCGAGAAGAATGGTTACGAGGGTGTTTTCGTTCGCCTTCCGATGGTAGTCGCTAACGCCGAGCGCTCGACGTCCTCCGAAAGCACCGCGATTGCCGAGAGGGCCGTAGCGTGATGACCGGGCCACAAGCTCGGCCTGCTCGCGCGTATCGACGTGCGGAACCATGATCCCGTTCGCTCCGCGGTCGAGGGCACGTGTGATCAGGGCCGGGTCGTTGCGGTGTACCCGTACGACGGACGCCATGTCCCAAAGATCGCAGGCGCGTGATATGTCGCCTATCACGTCCCACGAGATCGGCCCATGCTCGCCCTCGGCGAGGATGGCGTCAAACCCAAGATTGCCAAAAATCTCTGCGGTATCACCGTCGTTCACCCCGTTGACGATCGAGATGACGCCGCCGGACTCAAGCTTCTGTTTTGCTTTGTTCAGCCGGTATTCGGCCATGTCCAACTCTCTTTCGTTATAGACGGGATGTTGCTTTTCTACGCGTGGTCCATCCGTCGTAATTCTGGACCTTTTATGTCACCTTATGTCACCGGGACGCGCTGGTCAGCTTTCCTGGTCCGGTGGTCCGCCGGGGTTTTTCAGAACGGCGAGAGCGCGCTTGAGTCGTATGAGAACAAAGACGATTGCGGCGGCGTCGACCCCGATCAGCAGCGTGTCCCCGTCCGGGATCGACTTCAACGCGAGTTGGGCGGTCAGAAGGACGATCAGAGTGATCCAAACGGCGGACCAGACCAGGGCCGTTCGATTCAGGTTTTGCAAATTTGGTGTTCTTTTCGGGCGAGGGGTTTGACGATGCGGACGTTCCGGCGATGGGTCTTCGTATCTGTTCGCCGGGATTTCGGGCCTATTTTTTCCTGGACGCCTCCCACTCATCGTGGTCCGGGACCTTTTCGCCCACGACGTAGAGCATGTAGTAACAGCCCATCTCGCCGAGGAACTTGAAGTCCTTTCGCATCCGGGTCACGGTATCGCCGAAGTCATTTCCGGCCCGTAGATAGTTCTTGAAAGACCCGTGTTCATCCTCCAGCTCGATCATCCGCTGTGCGTTTGTGACGACCGCCGCCAGTTTTCGGCGATTCCGAATCACCCGGGTGTCGTTCGCCACCTCCTCTAACTCCGCCTCGTCCATCCCGGCGACGGAAGCGGCGTCGAACCCGTGGAACGCCTCCCGAATTCCCGGCCACTTGGATTCAACGACGCGCCATGAAATCCCTGACTGGAGCACGGCCCGGGACATGACATCCAGGTAGTCCCAGAGTGCCTTTGGCTCGATCCGGTCCGGGGCCTGCATCTCCGGCATGTATCGACTCCTCTGTTATCCCGGCGACGCCCTTGTTGACGACTCGTCGTTGAATACCGGGTTCCCGGGGAGTTTAGCCCCGGATTACTCAAGAGGCGACGATTCCCGTGAACTTCGTCTCCGCAGATTCAGTGCGAGAGCAGTGGCGGAACGACGACCACGGGCCTCTTTGACTCACGGATGACGCGATCGGTGGTGCTCCCCAGTCGCCACTTGGTCATCCCGGACTCGCCCTGTGACGCCATCACGATGATGGCGGAGGGGTTGTTATTCGCCGCATTCAGGATTTCAGTCACCTCGTCGTCGTCGCCCAGCATCGTGCTGCACGGGACGCCGATTCGGATCGCGGCGTCTTCCATGTAGCGCCGGACGCCGGCCTTGTAGTCGGCCTCAATATCGCGGCCCACGCGCTCCGCTCCGGTGTTCCATGCGGCTTCCCTGGCGCGTCCGCCGATCGCCCGCAAGAGTATGAGCCTGGCTCCACTGGCTTCTGCGATCTGGCGCGCCGGTCCGAATGCCGCTTCGGCGACGCTCGATCCGTCCACGCCGACGATCACAGTCTGAATGGCGAGGTCAACCGCACGCGTAGAGGACTCCGTGAGAGGTGGCGCGACCAGGAGCGGGATCGGCGATGAATGGAGGACCCGATCGGTGACGCTGCCCAGCCCTCTTCCTATGGCGTAGCGGCTGTGCGGGGATAGCGCGATCAAACCGAAACGCTGACGCCGGGCGAGCCGCACGATGTCAGTCATCGGGTCGCCGACGAACGCTTCGTGGCTACTCTCGATACCGAGCGTTTCGAGTCGGCCCGCAAGTGTCGCCAGGTAGGAGCGGGCGCGTTCCACGCGGCGTTCAGTGCCCTCCAGAGTAGCCTGAACGTCCGGCGGGACGAGTGGGGCCGCGTCCTCTTCTCCGGGCCGGGCGTCCGCGTCGACGCGGTAGTAGATTGACGGCGTTTCACGTTTCCGTAGCTCTACCACCGCCATGAGGTGAACGGCAGCGCGCATCGGGCGAGCAAGCGCCGCCACGGTCGGCAGTACCGATGCCGTGATTCCCGCACCGTCAAGCGGGACGAGGATTCCCGAAATCGCCACGTCGTTCTCTCCCGGCTGTGCGATACAGTCTCGCGCCCGGTTCGAACCGCGGCCTTCCTGTGTACGGGACGAGAATCATCGATAGCGGTTAAGGTATGCCGTTGCAAACAACCGGCCAACGAACCGCCGATAAAGAGCGCTTCGATTGTTGGGCTCTGATCGAACCGGCGAGTCTGGTTCGGGACTTTTGGGTTCGGCGCTTTGGGATTCCGCACTCTTGGGTTTCGGACTCAGGCATGTTCCGAGGCGGGCAAATCGCTCCGGCGATGTACCCTCAAAACTATTCGGGAGGAAATGGGATGGCGACGGTCAACTCTGTACTCGGACCTATAGATACTTCTGAGATGGGCTTCACGCTCTCGCACGAGCACATCCTGATCACATCAGCCGGCATCCAGGCGATCTATCCCGAGTTCGTCCCGCGGGACGAGGCGATAGCCGAGGGTGTCCGGATGTTCTCGGATGCCCACGCCGGAGGGGTGGAGACGGTCCTGGACCTGACGACGATGGACCTTGGCCGTGACATCCGCGTGATCGAACAGGTGTCGCGCGAATCTGGTGTGAACGTTATCGCTGCAACGGGAACCTGGCTTGAGATACCGCGCGTGTTCCGCGTGGCGGACCCGGATGATATCGCGGCCCTTTACGTGCGTGAGCTGGAAGAGGGCATCGAGGGTACGGGGATCAAGGCCGGCGTGATAAAGGTCGCCAATGATGTCGGCGGCGTGACGCCCGAAGGCGAGATCATCCTGCGCGCCGCTGCGCGCGCCCACCACTCGACAGGTGCGCCGATCTACACCCACACGTGGGCGCCCGAACGCGTCGGCGAGCAACAGATCGCGATATTTGAGGATGAGGGCGTCGATCTGAACCGGGTGTGCGTCGGCCACAGTAACGACACGACAGACCTCGAGTACCTGACCGGCCTCCTGGAGAAAGGTGTCTGGGTCGGGATGGACCGTTATCCGTCGCACCGTCCGGGCGTGCCGGATTGGCAGGAGCGGACGCAGACGGTGAAGGCGCTGGTGGACCGGGGCTACGGAGATCGCCTTATGCTCGGGCACGACAACTCGGCGTTGATGCTGATCCAACCACGAGAGGCGTTCGCCGAGCGGGCTGTGCGCAACCCGGACCAGTTCCTTTTCATAACCCGGCACGCACTGCCGTACCTGAAGGAGCTCGGCGGGACCGACGACAACGTCCGGGCCCTGATGGTCGACAACCCGCGTCGCTACTTCGAAGGCGCCGCCTGATAGGACGCCGTCCAGCTTCGAACTTGACCGCGTACCTCCTTTCGGACATCTAGTCGCCACCAAGGCGTAGAGACGCGTTAGGTGACGTCCGGCGATCGCGTTCCAGCTTTGGCGAGTCAGCGCCGGGGGCGCTTCGTCACGCGTCTCTCATGCTTTCATAACGCGTCTCACGCTTTTCTCACACCAATTACGTGAATGTATTCACAAGTTGGCTGCCGATATGGGTACTGCTCGCACGGGATGAGTACTCCGCTTCCTGCTTTGGGAGGTCTGTTGGCAGGTTTCGAGAGGAGCGACGGTATGCATTTTTCGAAGAAATTCCACCTCTTGCTGCGATGGCGAAGCCTGCTAGCGATGGCGGCGGTAGCCTCCCTCGCGCTGGTTGTGGCATGTAGCTCTGACGATGACGACGGAACCGGAGACGCCGCTCCTGCGGCCACCGCCGCACCGGTCGTGCAAACCATCGTCCAGATCGGCAATCCGCAAGCCCAGCCCCCGGCTGACGCAGCGCCATCTGGCTGGAACACAACGTGGTCCGAGAAGATCGGCTTCACGTTACTTGAGACATTTGATTCGAGCGGCGATCTCGCCTGGAGTCCGGCCGACCACTCCGACGTTTATTTCACGTCCATGGGCCCCGGCTACTCCGGCATTCTCAGCGATGGCAACACGCTACCTGGCCTGGCGGTGTTTGACGCGAAGACCAATGAGTTGGTCGCGTCTCGCACCTACGACCTCGGCGTGGAGTCGTACTTCGAGCCCCACGGTCTCGGTGTTTCGATGGATGGCCGATGGGCCTACCTCCCGACCGCCGTCAGCGCGGGTTTCGGGGACGTTGGCACCGGCCGCTGGCTGGTGGTCGATACACAAACTCTGAAGATCAAGCAGATCATCGGTACGGCGACCGCTCCGCATCACGCCAGCGCTTTCGTTGACGGTGAAGGCAACAGCCGCGTGCTCCTGTACACGTTCCGCGGCCAAGCCGGAGTTCTAGACCCGGGTTCCGACAACCAGGTTGTCGGATCGTGGGACAACGGCACTCTCACGGCGAGTGGTTACAACGCGTTCGCGAACCCGACAGGTGAGTACATCTTCGTGACGATTCGCCCGGCGAGCGGCATGGAGTCTGACGGCGGTATCGCCGTCATCGACACCAAGACGTGGCGGGTCGTGAAGAACATAAGCACGCACGACCCGAGCCCGATCTGGGTCGAGTTCGAGGCCGGCGGCGAGCACGCCTACGTCAGTAACGGGCACCACAGCAGCATCGCCAGGATCCGCACGGTGGGTCCGCCTCCGACGTGGGAACTTGACGGCATCACGCAGGCCGGAACGGCAGGTCCTTATGGGATTCGCCTCAACTGGGACGAAACCCAGCTCTGGGCGTCCGGCAAGGGCGAAGGCTCGCATAACCGTGGCCAGAGCATCGGTCTGGCGGACCCGGTCCGCATGCCGACTTCGTGGGGCACCCCGGGCGAGTGGCCTACGGGCTGCCTGCGTAACGACCACGGAACGCTGAACCCTGTCGACAAGTCTGAGCTATGGCTGAGCTGCAACTCCAGCTTCGAGACGGTCGTGTGGGACATGGACGCTCGAGAGGTAAAGGCACGGATACCGATGCCTCTCGGCGCCAGCACGCACTCCGGGAGTTTCGTCCGATACGCCCCGGACTTCACCGGCGCCATGCTTTCCGACTCGAACGGTCTGCACGGTGTGGCGTTCCAGGAAAAGGCTCAGGCGTTGGCGGTTGCGGCCGCTGCGAAAGCTCCGCCTCTCGAGGACCTGATGGGTGACGTTGACCTGAGCGACCCGATTTCGGTCGGAGAGAACGTTTTCCAGAGGACGGCTGGTGGGATTGGTTGCCAGTTCTGCCACTCGCAAGACGCTTCCGGCGGGATCGGTCCGCGGCTTATCGGCCGCACCTCGGCTGACATCGCCGGGGCGCTTGATCGAGTGGCGGCGATGCAGTTCATCAACCTGACGAACGAAGAAATTCAGGCCGTCGCGGCTTACCTGGTAACGCTTGGCGAGCCGGGAACAACGGAATGAAGTGAACGGGTTGCGGCTCCGGCGATTTCAACCGCCGGGGCCGCAACCGCAGGCTCCTGGGGACGTGGGGGGTTACGTCCCGGGGCCCGCAACCGGCCGAGAGGCCGGCGATTGACCGGGGAGGTAACGAGATGGCGACCGTAGGAAAAGGGTGTGTCAACGGTCCCGGAGCTGGGCCCTCGAATACAGGTACGACCGACGTGCGGTCGGCCCGTAACTCCGGGGCTACCCGGGACAAGACTCACGACGAGACGATCATGAATAAGTTGATCCAGAAGCGGGCGGCGCTACTGGCGCTC
>JAQBUX010000099.1 GCA_027623795.1 Chloroflexota bacterium | reverse complement strand
TGGAGTGAGAGCGAGCGCGTTGTCTGGTTCGGGCGGGCGTGTTTGGAGTGAAAGTGGACGCGTACAAGGCGAGGTGTGGCCGCACTGAGAGACCCACCCTGAGGCTCTCGAAGGGTGCGCCAGCCGGTACGCGCCGCCGGAGACCTCTCCGCAGTGCCAGAGCGCAGCCTAAGTGACCCGTCCCCTACGCCTTCTTGACCTCGATCACTGTGGCGGCATCGGCGTCTGATGCCGCGACCGGATTCCTGAGCGGGGCGCTGAAGCCCGCGGCGGAGATCGTCACTTCGTCACCCTCGGCGTACTTCCACCGCCGTTCCGTGTAGCTGATCTTGCTTGTGCCGAAGTAGTGCACGTGGACGTCGCCCGGCACCCTGTGGCCCGGGTATTTGAAGTGGTGATCCTCGCAATTGGCGAGCGTGTGGGACATGTACTTCTCGCCGGAGTAGATCGGCCCACTCTCGTAAATCGTCTCGCCCGCCCGGGTCACCGAGCACCCGTACTCAAGCTCGTCGAACGCGAAATCGGTCACGAGCTCCGGACCGATCGAACATACGCGGAGCTTCGACGGCGCAAGGTACAGATAGTTAATGCGCTCCGTCTCGTGGTCCGCCCACTCGTTGCCCAGCGCAAACCCGAGCCTGCGAGGCGTGCCCTCCCGGTCGATGATGTAGCAGGCGGCGACCTCCGGCTCTTCGCCCCCGTCCAGCGCGTAGGCCGGGATATCGAGAGGCTCGCCGGGGCCGCGCAAAAAGGTCCCGTTCCCCTTGTAAAACCACTCCGGCGAGACACCGCGGGTCCCGGGTTGTGGTTTGCCACCCTCGATCCCCATCTGGAACATTTTTGCGGAGTCGGTGGCCGGCTCGTCTGACTTCTCGGCATCGTCCTCGACATGCATCGCGTCGCGCGACTCCATGCTGCCGGTGTGCGTTAGCCCGGTCCCGGAAATCAAAACGCGATGCGGATCGTCGTGGTCGACCGGCGCATGAAGGAAGGGCGCGTCGCCGCCGATGGGTGCGGCGAGTAATTCGGCGTAGTTCAGCCGCGACTTGCTACCGTCGACGGCCTCCCGCAGCAGCATCTCGAACCCGACTCCAGAGTTCTGAGCGGCGTCAAACACTTTGTAGACGTAGGAAAGCGATGGCGACCCGGCCGTGATGTCGATCACGTCCTCGCCCTCGATCACGCCGACCCGTCTGCCCTCGCCCGGAATCTCAAACTGGACTACGCGCATTTTTTCCTCGTTGCTCATGCTGTGGGTGGGACCGTGATCTTACCCCGCGTCCGGCTCGCGTTCGAGAGTTTCAGAGCTCGGGACTCTGGTCGAGAACGGTAACGCTAGTGTGGCCGCCGATATCACAGGTTCAAAGTGGTCGACGAAGGTGGATACCAATCCCCGCGCCTGCGGCGCCGATAATCAGGCCCTACGGTGAGCGCCAGTGAGATACAACGCCGGCGCTAGCGCAGCGACTCCCCGCCCAGGTCCAGGACGGACTCGGCAATCGAGGTCAGCATCGCCCACGCCGGTTCGTGGGTGAGCGTCGCTTCCGGGTCATCCATGTACGTGTCCAACAAAATGTACTCCGCCCCGAGGTCCTCGAAGGCGCCCAGGTCATCGCGGACCTGCTCGAGCGATCCAACGCCCGGTTTGCGTTGGTCGTCGGGCAAAGATCGCGCGGTGATCTGCAGTTTCACACGGGGCGAGAACGCCGGGGTCGGCTTGCCCGCCTCGTCGGCGAATCGGCGCAGGCTCGGCATCCCGTGATCCCTGAGCCAGTCGAGCTTTGCGTCCATCGGGTGCCACGCGTCTCCGTGTACGACCGCCCGTTTGATGGCGGCGTCGCTCGCGCCCCCCACCCATATCGGCGGGTGGGGGTTCTGGCGAGGCGCGGGCGCGGTCGATACTTCTTTGAAAGAGGTGAACTCGCCCTCAAACGACGCCACACTCTGGGACCACAACACCTTCATCGCCGCCAGGTATTCGTCGGTCATGGCGCCGCGACGGTTGAACGGGAGATCGAGCGCCTCAAACTCCAGCGTAGACCAGCCCGCGCCGATGCCGAAAATGAATCGGCCGCCGCTAAACTGGTCAAGGCTGGCGACCATGCGAGCGGTCAGCATCGGGTCCCGGTACGGCAGGATGATGACGGTCGTGCCGAGCGTAATTTTCTCTGTCTTACCCGCGAGCCACGAGAGCGTCGTAAACGGGTCGTACAGTGGCGCCGGGTAGCGAGCGCCGATGTCTCTGGTTACGGCGACGTGGTCACACGCCATCGCCAGGTGGTAGCCGAGGCTCTCCGCGAAAGTGGTCCAACGGACCAACGATTCCGGCGACGCAGCGGGTCCAAAGTTGAAGAGATTGACCCCGGCCTTCATGCATGTCTCCCTGTGTTTCGCAGCACGTGGATGTGTCCACTCGCCTGACGCCTGACGAGCTCTCGACCGAAAAAGGTCAGCCGGACGACGGCCGGTACTCTATCCTCTTCGTGGACCCTACCACCGATGTCGTCCGGGTGACGCCTACAGACCGCGCTCCTCATCACCCGTGAAGAGCTGAAGGAAAAGATCGATCGCGGTGACGATTTCAAGCTGGTTATGGTCCTGAGCGAGTGGGCTTTCCGGGCGAAGCGCATCCCGGGATCCCTGAACGTGAACGACCCCGCCAGGGCGACGTCGATGCTCGATAAGTCTGACGAGATCGTCATCTACTGCTCTGACGACAACTGTCCTGCGAGCAAGTTCGCATTTCACTTGCTGACCACGTCCGGATATGAAAACGTTCGCAGATACGCGGGCGGCATCGCCGACTGGGAGGAGCACGGACTTCCGCTTGAGGGCGAGTGGGCGGAAGGGGAGTAGAGCCAACTATGGCACTCCCGTAATCGTCAAACCGCCTGAGCGAGGTCCCGCTCAACGAGGGGGCGAAGGATAGCGAAGACTTCGTTCTGAGGCCACGAGTCCAGGCGTGTTCTGAGCCGTGTCGAAGGGAGTCTCGTCGGTCGCCCGCGGGAAGGTCCTTCGAGAGCCTCAGGGCGCGGAGGGCGGATACCAAAGCGTGCCTCAGAATCCCCCTCTCCCGGCCGGGTGCCCTGCGGGCGCGGGCTGGGAGCCTGTCCTGAGCGAAGTCGAATGGGTGATGGAGGAGTATCCATCGTGGAACAGCGTTCGGCGACGATTTCTGGTACACGCTCACCAAACCGCCCCCACGATGAGGGGGTCAGCGCGTCGTCACCCAGTTCCCCGCTGGGCCGGAATTGCCGCCACAAATGAGAATGAGAAGGGGGCCTCGCCTTGCGGCGGGCCCCCTTCTATTTGTTCTTAAGGCTTGTCCCAACAGTTTTCCGGGTGCGTCCTCAGGTCTATAGACCCTTGTGGCTGACGTCCCCGGGATTCGGCGGTGCCGACACCGGGCGATATTCGTCTAAGCCCTCGTATTTCTGGTTCGCAGTGCCCGGTGTTGGTTGCCTTTCAGCTTCGTTAAGAATGCCCGCAGGATCGCTGGCTTCTCCAAACGGCTCCGAATCACTGTTTCCTGTTCAACCCGCCGGGGTCCGTATGTTGTTTTCTTTATCAATGTGGCTGCCGTCGAGCCCGTAACCTCGTGGAGGTTGACTCGGGGAGGACTGGCTCAGCCCGGAAACTCAAGTGTGCGGTCTTCGGCGGGGTTCATTCCATTCCCGGCTGTGGAGGGCAACAGTGTTGAACCACTCCACCCGGGAACCCCTAAGGGCTCGATCCATTTATGGAACCAGACGTAGACACGGACTTTCGTCATTTTCGTGCCCCGCTCCCATGCATTTTGGAGGGTCCAGACCACTCGCCCTTCCGGGCTTTTTGGCGCCTCTCCGGCGCCGCCTGAATGACCTCCGGTTTTGTCTGAAGCATTTATCTCACACCCCCGGGATCGGCGGCATGAAGATTGCGTGAGAGATGGGTGTGGCGTCACCAGCCCTGACGCGCCGAGGTGGGCCGCCGCGGGGAGAGGGTCCCGAGACGACCGCCCTTCGAGAGCCTCAGGGTGGGTTTGCGGATTCGCGAGACGCCCAGGGTGGGTTTGCGAGACGCTCAGCGTGGGTTCGCGAGAGGCTCACGGGAGAGGTCCCGAGACGACCACCCTTCGAGAGCCTCAGGGTGGGTTGCGGATTCGCGAGACGCCCAGGGTGGGTTCGCGGAGGCTCAGGGAACAAGTTACAGGAGGCGCGTTGGGGGCCAGACCGACCGCAAGATACGAGGGGCGTATGGCAATACACGCGAGGGCGGGGCAAGCCCCGCCCCTACATGAACTTCTAGAGGGCGTTGTCTACAGCCTTGAGGCAGGCGGGAGACGGTCGATGCTCGTGTTTGGGCGGAGTAAGTTCCGCCCCTGCACATTCCGGCGCAGGGGCGGAACCGGCCCATGCGCTACTGAACGGGCGAGAAAGGCATCGCGTTAAGCAGCGATGTTTCCTGCTCAAGCGCCGATACGCCGGAGGCCGGTGGCCAGCCGATCTCAGGGAACTTCTTTCGCGCCTCGGCCCGTTGGTCGTAGCTCTTGTACGACCACATGTGCATCCACTTGTTCAGGCCACCAAACTCCGTGGACCAGATTCCCACGGGCTCAGACAGTTCCATCCGTGCATCGATCTTCGTCGCCCAGGCGTCGATAACTTTCGGTATGGCGCCAGCCGGGTAGGTATAGGACCGCAGCTCAAACAGCGGCCCGATGTTCCGGTTGATTTCGAGCTTCGGCAGAAATGGAGCCGGGATGCAGATTTCGGACTGCATCTTGTGGATCAAGTCGCCTGTGGCGGGCGGCCAGTTACCGCCCTCGGCAGCTTTTGCCCGCACCTCGTTCCGCTGATTGATGTCCTCGTACTGCCAGATGTGAATAACGCGATTGATGGGACCGACTTCGGTGCTGAAGTAACCGACCAGCGGCGTAATTGCCACGCGCTCCTCTATCACCTTGCTGACACGCTCGATGTACGTGGCGAGGCTGCCGGGCTTCAGGTCGTAGCTGCGAATTTCGTGAATCATTCATGGCTCCGATGGGTGAATAAAACGTCGCTGTGCATGGGGAAGAACGGACGCCCCAACCTGCACCGACTGTTTGAGGGCCGGGTTACTGGATCGGTGAAAAGTCTGCCGCCCACATCAACTTGGATTCCTGGGCGAGCGGCGACACGCCTGACTTCGGCGGCCAGACGCCCTTCGCCTGTCCTTCCGAGCGGACCGCCATCCGGTGCTCGAAACTTTCGTATGCCCAGAGGTGCGCCCACCGGTTCAGGCTGCCTACGTCGGTGTACCAGGCTCCGACCAGCGGGGAGAGCTTTTCACGTGCCTCGATGGCGTCAGACCACGCGTTTACGACCTTTGGAATATCGCCCTGCCCGTACTTGTAGATCCGCAACTCGAACAGGGGTCCGACTTTGAGCGGTCCGAGCGGTCGCATGAACGGCGCCGGGTAGTAAATGTCCGACTGCATGTTGAGGATGACGTTCGCGTTATCCGGCGGCCAGACGCCGTCCTCCACGACCTTCGCCCGCGTCTCCGAGCGATGGTTCATGTCGTTGTACGGCCAGATGTGCACGACCTGGTTGAGCGGGCCGACCTCTGTGTAAAAAAAGCCGCCGATCGGCGTGTACTTCGTGCGTCCTTCGACCATAGCTCCGGTCTTGGCGAGGAACTCGGGCACGCCCCGCGGTTTCAGGTCGTAAGTGCGGATTTCGTGGATCATCTTCTGCTCCTGAGCGGTATTTTCGATCGCAGCGGCAGCGTACACCTGCATGACGGTTCTTCGGGGGATCGGAAGTCCCATTCGCCGGCGCGATGGCGAGCCATCGACAACGTTTTCGTGGTCGCTTTCGGGCCTATTTGAACGCAGGCATGACCTTCTCGCACATCAGTCGCATCGATCGCGCGATGTGGTCCTCGCTAATACCCTCTCCGGCGTTGAACTCGGCGACGATCGAAGTCAACTTGAGCCGCTCCCGCAGCTCATTGACGCGGTCTATCACCATCTCCGGCGTGCCGACAACGGCTTTCTCCCGCCGCACGTTGTCCCAGGACAGTTGCGCCAGCTCGGCGCTGCGGGCGGAACGCTCTGTGTCGTGGGCCACATCGGTCCGCCCCGCCGTCTCGGCGATCTGGCCGCCGAGCCGACGGAACTGCTTCATGAAACTTTCTTCGGGCGCCGACTCCGCTTCCTCACGGGACTCTGAGATGTAGACCGGCACGCGAAGCGAGACGTCCGGCGGACCGTCGAAGCCAGCCGCCATGCGCGCCACCTGGTAGCTGTCCACGTACCGCTCAACCAGAGAAGTGTCGTGTTGTCTGACGCCGACAAAGAGGGGGATGTTCAGCTTCCCGACGACCGGAAACGAAGCTGCGGAGTTGGCGGCCATCCTCAGCGGTGGGTGTGGCGACTGGACCGGTTTCGGCACAAGACACACGTTGTCGTAGGAATGGAACTTGCCCTTGAAGGAAAACCTTTCGTTTGTCCATGCGCTAACAAGGATCTTTATGTCCTCGAATGTGCGCTCGGAACTCGTTGAGTAGTCGATTCCGTAGCCGTCATACGCGGCCGGCGAACCGCTTCTGCCGACCCCGAACTCGAGCCTGCCGCCGCTTATCTGGTCCAACGTGGCTGCCTCTTCCGCCATACGCATCGGATCGGTCAGCGGCAGGACCTGTACGGCGGTCCCGATCCGAACTCGCTTCGTCCGCGCCGCTATCGCCGATCCGACGGCCATCAGGGAAGTAAGGACGGCGCGCTCCGGGGTGAAGTGGGACTCAGCCATCCAGATAGCGTCGAGGCCCAACTGCTCCGCAAGATCAACCTGGCGCCAGGCCTCCGCAAAATCTTCCGCCTGCGAGCGGCACGGCCGGGCGTGGAACTCCATGAACGTGCCGAAATTCAAATTGACGCTCCTCCTCATGGGTCTATTCAGGCCGGACAGTACCGTAGAGAGCGCGAAACGTCGAGCGCACACGGAGCCGAACGGGGTCCGGTGTGTTCGGCCGTCTGGCCTTTGTACGCAACGCGATTCCCGTTCCTGCTTTATTTGGCGCTGTGGGGCTAGACTTCTGTCCGCCGGGACATCTGCCCATCAAGCCCCAGGAGCCATCGACACATGACCACGACCACCAAGGGCAAGCAGAAAGCCGAAGATAAAAAACATGCGAAACGAGCGCCGGGCAAGTGGCGGTCGTGGGAGACGACGGAGGGCGCTATTCGCGCGCCGCACCGGTCGATGATGCGGGCGATGGGTCTGTCCGACCGCGACATAGCGCAGCCCTTTGTCGGCGTGGCCTCGATGCATAACGAGGTCACTGTGTGCAATTTTGGCATCGCTCCCCTTGTAGATGAGGTAAAGCGCGGGGTTTCCGGGGCGCAGGGCACGCCCTTCATGTTCGGTACGATCACCGTGTCCGACGCTATTTCGATGGGCACGGAAGGCATGAAGGGCTCCCTGGTGAGCAGGGAGATCATCGCCGACTCGATCGAGACGGTCTGTTTCGCCGAGCGCTTCGATGGCGTCGTGCCGATCGCCGGGTGCGACAAGTCGTTGCCGGGCTCGATGATGGCGATCGCCCGACTCAACATCCCGGCGGTTTTCGTGTACGGCGGGTCGATTTTGCCCGGCAACTGGGAAGGCAAGCCGTTCCAACTGCAGGACGTGGGCGAGGGGGTCGGCAAGCACCAGGTTGGCGAGATCGATGACGCCACACTGCGCGCTATGGAGATCGCCGCCTGCCCCGGCCCCGGCGCATGCGGCGGAATGTTCACGGCAAACACGATGTCCAGCATCGGAGAGGCGATCGGCCTTTCGCTGCCGGGGTCGGCTTCGGAACCGGCGGTGTCGAGCCGTAAACGGGACTCCTCGCGTCGCGCCGGTGAGGCGGTCATGAATCTACTTCGGAACGACATCCGCCCGTCCGACATCCTGACACGCAAGGCTTTCGAGAACGCCGTCACGCTTGTCGTGGCCCTGGGCGGCTCCACAAACACGGCCCTGCACCTCCCAGCGATCGCTCACGAGATGGACATCGACCTGACGCTGGAGGACATCCACGAGATCAGCATGCGAACGCCGCTCATCGCAGACATGAAGCCGGGCGGCAACTACCTGATGTATGACCTTGACCGGGTTGGCGGCGTCCCGCTGGTGATGAAACGGTTGCTAGGCGCAGGGCTCCTCCACGGCGACGCCCTGACGGTAACGGGCAAGACGATCGCCGAGAACCTGGAACAGGCGCCGGACGATGGCCAGACGACGGTCGTGAAGACGGTCGAGGCGCCACTGGCGGCGACCGGCGGACTGGTCGTGCTACACGGCAATCTCGCGCCCGAGGGAGCGGTCCTCAAAGTGGCGGGGCACGACTACGGAACACGCTGGAACGGCCCCGCACGCGTTTTCGATCGCGAGGAGCTCGTGATGGAGGCGCTACAGCGGCGAGAGATCAAGAAGGGCGATTTCGTCGTGATCCGCTACGAAGGACCGAAGGGCGGGCCTGGTATGCGAGAGATGTTGGACGTGACCAGTGCGATCGTCGGCCAGGGGCTTGGCGAGGACGTGTTCCTGATGACGGACGGGCGGTTTTCAGGGGCTACGCACGGGCCGATGATCGGCCATGTCGGCCCGGAAGCGGCCGTCGGCGGACCGATAGCGGCGTTACGAGACGGCGATGTGATCGAGCTTGACCTGGAACGGTTCGAGCTGAACGTGCGGATCTCGGCGGAGGAGCTGAGCGACCGCCTCGCGGCATGGCGGGCGCCAGAACCGGTTTACACGCGGGGCACCTTCGGCAAATACATCAAACTCGTGCAGTCTGCGGCAAAGGGCGCCGTCACCGGCTGAAATCCGATAAAAGCGGGTGCGATCCGTGCAGCTCGGGTCCAATAGACATCTGCCGCGCAGAGATGTCGCCGGCCGGGACGCACGCCCGCCACGGTGAGACCAATTGTCGTGAGAACGCGATCTGAAGCTAGATTCGCGTCTCCACGCCACCCAGTAGTGTCCACGTTCGTGGTGTTTGAAGGGGTTGGGGCCCCGGGATAAGAAGACCATCGCGTCATCCT
>JAQBUX010000098.1 GCA_027623795.1 Chloroflexota bacterium | reverse complement strand
CCCCCTCTCCGAAAAGTCCTTCAAGAGCTTCGAGCGCGGGCGGGACGATACCGCCAGCCAGCACGGCCAGGGCTTCGCCATCAAATGTGACGACTTTCGCAGACGATCCTGTGGCCGCCGTCAGGTCTTCCAACGTGGCCGAGCCACCGTCGATCCAGATAAATACGTTCGGCGAGAGCGTCAGGGTCGTAGGGCCGTTTCCCGGACGCGTTAGCGTCACCAGGCCATCGTCAACACCTGAGATGACTCCAGACACAAATGCGGCGGTGTGCTCTCCACCGGCCATGTCCAGGAACCGAAACTCCCCGCCCAGGGCGCGGCCGAACAGGTCATCGATCTCTGCGAGGCTCCCGCCGGACTCGACCACAGGTCGTCCGACCAACGTGACCGGGATGTCCAGACTTACGCCGCCACGAAGGACTGACAGAGTCACCAGATCACCGGCATTCCGCGTCCCAAGCGCTTCACTGAGCGCGTTTGCGGCGTCGACAGGTTCGCCGTCGACGCCCACGATCGTGTCGCCGAGTATCAAGAGTCCATCGGCCGGTCCACCCGGTGTGACCCACGCAACGCGCTCGCCCGCGCTGAGTCCAAGGAGCGAGGCGAGGATTTCCGGGACCGGCGCCGTGTGAGCGCCGAGCCAGGGGCCCGACTCCTCGGAATCTGCGACCACGTTGACGGACGCAGGGGTGAACGTTTCCGTCAGAGATCCTGAGGTTTCGGCGGCGACATCGGGCGCCTCGCCCGTCGTCGAAGAACTGCAAGCGATCGCCGTCACCGCCAGCATCGCCCCGAACACCCAGATTATTGCCGCACGTCGCATTTTCATGTGATTCCTCGTTCAACCTCGGTCACGGGCGAGTGGATCATCGCCCTCTGTCTGCTATTCATTCACCCTCGGCCGGGTGGTGCCGGACGTGTAACCGCCGGCGCCCAGCACGCTGATGAACTGCTCCGCTACATCTCCGGCGCTTGAAATCCGGTACGCACGCACAACCGGTCTGGTCTTCTCTACGAGCGACACGAGAACGTAGTACGGGTCGGTCCAACCACTCTGGACCGCGTTCCGGATATCGGTGTCCGACGGATAGCCCTGGGAGTACGTGTGCGAGTGATAAATGGCGACAAAAATCTCGCCGCGCCTGTCCGCCTCACGTTCGGCCTCGAGCAGGTCCAGCGGGGCCATGCTGAACCGGCTCACCCGATCTTCGTGAACGTTCTGAACACGAATGAGCCGGGAGACTTCGTCCCCGTTGCCGAGGAGCAGACCGCAACACTCCTCAGGGTCCTGTTCCAGCGAATGCGTGATCATCTCCGCCAGGAGATTCTTCGGGAGCTTCAAATAAGTTGCGCTCATGGTTGCATGGATGCGTCACAGGTCCGTCGCAGGAAAGTCTATCCTTTGGCCGGTAGAACACGCCCCCATGAAGATCGGCGATCGCCGACGATCGGCAGTTATATGATGCGCCGGCAAAGTGGTGGAGATGCATAACGTCAACGTCTACAGGGTCGCCGGAAGATACGCGGGCTGGCCGGCCAACTACGGCATATGGAGTTGGGGCGACGAGATCGTCGTCGGCTTCACCGTCGGCTACCACGCCGACGACGGCGGATTTCATGCGCGTGACACCGGCCGCTCGTTCATCACGATGCAGGCCAGAAGTCTGGACGGCGGCGACAACTGGGAGGTGGGCGAGGCTCCGTTACTGGCGCCCGGAAACGGCGGGATTTCCGCCGAGGAGCACCTGCGAGCCACCCAAACCCCGCTCTCTCAGCGCGCCAACGCCCCGGCCCCCCATCCCGGCGGAATCGACTTCACACGTCCAGATTTCGCCATGATGTTCGCCCGCACCGGACTGACGGCCGGGGCCGAGTCGTGGTTTTACACGTCGGACGACAGGTGCCGAAGCTGGGACGGACCGTTTTCGCTCCCGATGTTCGGCCAGCTCGGCATCGCGGCGCGGACCGATTATCTGGTCGAAGGGCCCGTCGCCCACGGTTCTGGCGACCCGCACAGTTGCATGATGTTCCTGACGGCGACCAGGCCGGACGGCGAAGAAGGCCGGGTCTTCTGTGCCGAGACCGATGACGGCGGCAGGTCGTTCAACTTTATCTCGTGGCTGAGGCCTGACCCGCCGGGGTTTGACATCATGCCAGCCTCTGTCCGTGTCATCTCCCCGGAAGGCGGGGCGGGCATCGTCACGGCGATCCGGTCACGGAACGCCGCAGGGGATCGGGACTGGATCGATCTCATGAGGAGCGACGACGCGGGTAGGTCCTGGCGATACCTGTCCACGCCCGCGCCGGACACCGGGACCGGCGGCAATCCACCGGCGATGATCCGCCTGTCAGACGGCCGCCTGTGCTTGACGTACGGATATCGTGATGCGCCGTCCGGGATTCGCGCCGTATTGAGCACAGACGACGGGGAGACCTGGGGGCAGGAGATCGTTCTGAGGGCGGATGGCGGGAACCATGACATCGGTTACCCGCGCTCGGTGCAACGCCGTGACGGGCAGGTGGTCACGGTGTACTACTTCAACGACTCTCCAGAGGGAGAGCGTTACATCGCCGCGACAATCTGGAAACCATAACCGGCGTTCGCAGAGTCTGTAGAGCAACATTTACCTTTTTACTTAGGGGAGAGATCAAGCCCGATGAAGATCACCGATATCGAGACCTTTCTCATCCACCCGCCGCGCGGCAAGAACATGCTGTTTGTAAAGCTCACGACGGACAACGGAATCGTCGGCTGGGGCGAGTGTTACACGCAGTCAGACCGTGACACGGCGGCGATCGCCCACGTAAAGCAACTCGGCCGTTACCTCGAGGGTCGCGATCCGTTCAACATCCGTCACTGGATGAACGTCGCGTACGAGGATTTCGCGACCAAGCGCGGGGGCATGGACCTCTGGTGCGCGCTGAGCGGCATCGAGATCGCTATGTGGGACATCGTCGGCAAGGCGGTCGGGCAACCGGTCTACAACCTTCTCGGCGGACCCGTCCGGCCCGCCATACGGCTGTACGCGAACGCATGGTCCGGCGCGGCGGAGTCGCTCGAGGACTGGGCGACCGCGGCGAAAGAAACGGTGGAACGCGGCTTCACGGCGCTAAAGTTCGACCCGCTACCGGGTCCGTGGCGTGCGTACCCGAACTACGAAGAGTTGGAGCAGGCCGCGGCGGTGGTGGGTGCAGTCCGCGACGCCGTCGGCGGCAAGGTCGAACTGCTGATCGAGATTCACAGGCGATTGGCGCCGATGAACTCCATCCGGTTCGCCCACATGATCGAGCGGTATCGACCTTACTGGTTCGAGGAGCCGAACCCGTCCGAGCACGTCCCTGCGATCGCGGAGGTACGCCACGCGACCGATATACCGGTGGTGACCGGCGAGGCTTTGTACACCCGGGAAGAGTTCCGGGACGTGATCGACCAGCGCGCTGCTGACATCCTCAACCCTGACATCTGTATCTGCGGCGGCATCCTGGAGCTCGTACAAATCGCCGATATGGCGGCGCCGCACTACATCGCGGTCTCGCCTCACGGCAACAACAGCACGGCCGTCGGGTTGGCCGCGGCGTTACAGGCGTCAGCGGTGATGCCGAACTTCCTGATCTACGAATTCTTCGTCCACAACCAGGCGATTTGCGAGGACATCTCGGTCAAGCCGCTCGTGCCCTCCGGAAGTTACATGGAGCTCCCGACGGAACCAGGCATCGGTGTCGAGCTGGACGAGTCCAAATTCGCGAAGTACGCCGGAGACCAGTACCCGCCCCGGAGCATCCGGACGCTGGAGGACGAGCGCGAGTGGCATTAGGAGAAGGTGGCCAGCGCTCTCGTTAGCACGCCCCGTACCTGGTCCGCTGCGGTGTGTGATCGTCGCAGCGGACTACGGCCGCTTCCATCACAAGTCGCTCACCCGATAGTTCCGGCATCTCACGCCGCTCTCACGAACCCGACGCCACACTTGAGAGATCGGGCCACACTCCCGCGCTGAAAAATTCGTACGCACGTACCGAGTCGCTTCCGTGACGTGGATTTCTAGAGGCCCCAATCACCCGCCGTAAACCTATCGGCGAGACCAAGGGGCGGCGACATGACGAACTCCAACTATCCGCTACGGCTGACGATCGACTACCCGGAGACGCCGAATCGGTTGACGACGGCTTTTCGCCTGATCGTCTCGATTCCGATATGGATCGTCTCGTCTCTCATCAGTTCTACTGCGGGCATCTTGTTCTTGCCTGCCGCGTTGATGATCGTGTTCCGCCAGAAGTACCCCCGATGGTGGTTCGACTGGAACCGGA
The DNA here is from genome assembly GCA_027623795.1 of Chloroflexota bacterium. Classification (GTDB taxonomy): domain Bacteria; phylum Chloroflexota; class Dehalococcoidia; order Lucifugimonadales; family Lucifugimonadaceae. The sequence continues at coordinate 4,759 of JAQBUX010000098.1, read as the reverse complement.
CTTTCATGCGGTTTGATGCGCGCGTCGTCGCGTACGCGTTCCTGTTGACGCACGAGTACCCGTCGACGGACGAGGAGCAATCGATCCACCTGGATTTCGAGTATCCGTACGTACAGACCGATCTCAACCGCTGGTTGCCGCTCGTGAAATGGCTCCTGGCGATACCTCACTACTGTCCTGAGTCTGAAGTTCGGTAGCAAAAGCGTGCGACGCTGGCGAGGATCTCATCGGCTGTCTTGGTCCATTTGAAGGGTCTGAGGTCCTCGTTACTCATCTCAAGGTAACTGTATATGGCCGCTTCCAGTTCCTGTGTGCTCCGGTGGACGCCGCGTCGCAACTGCTTTTCGGTGAGCGTTGCGAACCACCGTTCCACGAGATTGAGCCATGAGGAACTGGTCGGGGTGAAGTGCATGTGGAAACGGGGGCGCTTCGCCAACCAGCGCCGGATCAGCGCCGTCTTGTGGGTAGCGTAGTTGTCCAGAATCATGTGGACGTCGAGCCCGGACGGCACAGCGGCGTCGATCTGATCGAGGAACTTCCTGAACTCGACGGAGCGATGGCGGCGGTGACATTTACCGATCACCTCACCGGTCTTCACGTCAAGGGCCGCGAACAGAGAGGTCGTGCCATACCGGACGTAGTCGTGCGTACGGCGCTCGACCTGGCCCGGCCGCATCGGCAGCAGCGGCTGCGTGCGATTGAGCGCCTGTATCTGCGATTTCTCGTCGACACAGAGGACGAGCGCCTTGTCCGGCGGATTCATGTAGAGGCCCACGACATCGCGGACCTTCTCTATAAACAGCGGGTCTTTGGAGAGCTTGAAGGATTCAGTGCGATGCGGTTGAAGGGAGAATGCTCTCCAGATACGGCCGATGGTGCTCGCACTCAGTCCCGAGACCTCGGCCATTGAGCGCGTGCTCCAGTGCGTGGCGTCACGCGGCGTCGTCTCCAGGGTGCGGACAAGCACGCGCTCGATATCGGCGTCACTCACTCTGCGCGGGGTACCTGGCCGGGGCTCGTCAAGCAAGCCGTCCAGACGCCGCTCCAGGAAACGGGCCCGCCACTTTCCGACCGTCAGCCGGGTCAGGCCCACCTCGCCGGCCACAGTCGTATTTGCCTTCCCATCTGCGCACGCCAGTACGATACGTGCGCGTTGCGACAGGGACTGCGCCGTTTTCCGGCGCCGCACCCAGCCCTCCAGCGTCGTGCGTTCATCAGGGGCCAACGTCAACTCAAGTAACCAGCGTCCTCTTCGCATAATCGTCCTCCTTAAAGCAGGAAAACGCGAGTTACGACAAATTGGATCTCTAACTTCAGACTCAGGACATTAGCGCTAAATTGACACTTGCCGTCGATGGCTTGTCTCGGCGACGCGGATCGGATGATAAAGATGCGGGTTCATTCCCTCGTTGTACTGGCGGTAGCGGTGTGCGTGATCACTGCCTGCGCGGCGCAAGGTGGCCAACAAACATCCGACGGCGACTGTGCCGAAATCGCCGGAAGTGGGAATTTTGAAGGAACCGTCGAGAATGAAACCGTTCAGAGCGATGCTCCCGTTCATATAACCCTAAGTCAATCAGGATGTGTAGTAGAGGGTCGAATAATCGTTGACCCCCCATTGGCGGGATCGGGACCATTCAACGGGACGGTTAGCGACCGTCAAGTTGAATTCGTCGTAGCTGCGGCTACTAACGATGTCGCCCTCGATCTTGCATTTGAGGGTGAAATGTCGGACTTAGCCATTTCCGGTCGGTATGTCGTCCGTGGCACGAACGAATCGGGTCGTTGGGTGGTTTTTGACACCGGGCGAATTGACGAAGTGCGAGCCGAGCTGTTCTGGATTGCCGCCACAACGTTGGGCGGGATCAGCGACGAGACCCCGTTCGAGGTAGCGAAATTCCGATTATTCGACGTGCTTTTCGCTGAATGGGACTCGGCAGCTGGAGAGATGAAACAATACGGGGTTGATCCGTTCGAAGATTGGCCCTACTGCATAAGTGCGGTAACGGTTGCAATGGAGTTAGGGGACATGATTCAGTCCTCTAGCGCGGCTGAAGCAGGTCCATTCTCGAACGCGGCGGCAGAAGTCTTAAGTGGAATGGACGTGGAAGTTATGACGGCGCGTGAGTTCTCTAATCGCGGGTTCACACATGAGGAGTCCCTTCGTCTTTGCAGAGAGTTCGAAGATGATGCTCGAGCGTCACGCGGATGGCCACCTAGCCAAGTAAATTGAAGTTTGACCGTCGGTCTCATTGGTCCGCCTACCGCGCTGGCTGTACCTGATCGATCATCGCGGGGCCGTAGGGACCGGCCGTCGTCGCGAACACGGGTATCGTGTTCCTGTGCATGCCGCCGAGCAGCTCATAGACCGGAACCCCGAGCTTCTTACCGACGATGTCGTGCAGAGCGATATCGATCGCAGACATAGCGGCCGTAAGCGTCCTGCCGCCCTCGAAATACTGACTCCGGTACATCTCCTGCCACAGCGCACCGCGACGCATCGGGTCACGGCCGATCAGCCATTCACGGTAGTGCTCGGTGATCCCCTTCACGCCGAGCTCCCGGCCGGAAAACCCAGATTCGCCCCAACCATAGATGCCCTCGTCTGTTTCCACTTTAACGAGCATCTGGTTGCGGTGACCGACCCACACTGCGTAGGGCTTGACGTCGGTGATTTTCATCTATCTGCTAGGGGCGTATGGCAGAGGTCGTCTCAGAATCCCCCTCTCCCAGCGGGTGAGGGCCGGGAGCCTATCCTGAGCCCGTCGTAAGGATGATGGAGGAGCCCCATCGTTGAACAGGCGTCCGCCGGCGATTTCTGAGACGACCTCGGGCAGATCCGTCGATCTTCATTCGGATTCCCGGGACGTATGTGACTCGCCAGCCTTCACGGGCACCGCATTATGCCTTCCCCATTACGCTTCCGAAATGCGATCCCGGGAACGGGCCCCGCCAACCCGATTAGCGGCTACCATTGGCCCGCCCTCGCCACGCCCGCAACACCTCGCAACATCGGGAGCTGAAATGACAAACGAACGCGCCCTGGACGGAGTAACGGTCCTCGACGCATCGCAGATCCTCGCCGGACCGTTCTGCACCATGCACCTGGCTGACATGGGCGCGAACGTGATCAAGGTGGAGAAGCCGGGTGGCGGAGACGACACCCGCCGAATTGGCCCGCCCTTCATCAACGGAGAGTCGGCGGCGTTCCTGCAACTAAATCGCAACAAACGCAGCATCGTTCTTGATCTCCGGGCGGACAAAGGGAAAGAGACGTTCAAACGGCTGGCCGAGAAATCAGACATCTTGATCGAGAACGGCCGCCCGGGCGCGATGGATAGGCTGGGGCTTGGATACGCTGACATATCCGCGTTGAACCCGGCGATCGTCTACTGCTCCATCTCGGGATTCGGGCTTTCAGGGCCGTACGCGACTCGCCCGGGATTCGATCTGATCGCCCAGGGCATGAGCGGGCAGATGGCGATCAACGGCGAGGTTGGTGGCCCGCCGCTCAAGGTTGGAGTGCCGATCGCCGATCTAAACGCCGGCATGTTCGCTCTCCACGCCATCGAAGCCGCATACATCCGTCGGCTCAAGACCGGAAAGGGCCAGCATGTCGAGGCGTCGCTGCTGGAGGCGGGCATTGCGTACACCGTCTGGGAATCGGCGTTCTATTTTGCGACCGGAAAGATCCCGCCGAGAATCGGCTCCACCCACCGTTTGATCGCGCCATACCAGTCGTTCGCGACCAAAGACGGGCACATGAACGTCGGCGCAGCCAATCAGAACAACTGGGAGCGCCTCGTACGAGCCATCGGACGCGACGACCTGCTCGAGGACGCCCGATTCCAGAGCAACGCGACGCGGCTCGAGAATGTCGAGGCGCTCCGCGGACAACTTGACCCGACCTTCCAGTCAAAGACCACCGACGTTTGGTTGCCAATCCTGGACGAAGCAGGCGTGCCCGCCGGACCGATATTTGAGTTGGACCAGGTGTGGTCAAACGAGCAGGTCATAGCGCGTGAGATGGACGTCGTCACCGAGCATCCCGTCGCCGGACCCGTCCACAACATAGGCATCGCTGTGAAGATGTGGGGCACGCCGGGGCGGATCGAGACGGCGGCTCCGACGCTGGGCCAGCACACGGACGAGATACTGGAGTTCGCCGGGTATAGCCCGGATGAGGTCGCCGAGCTGAAGTCGACAGGCGTCGCCGGCCCCGATGCGGGCGTCTCGCCGCGAAGCTAGGGGTTTCCAAAGTCCCCTCTCCCGCCGGGAGAGAGCCTGCCCCGTACTCGATCTCGATACCGGGGGTTAGGAGCCTGTCCTGAGCCTGCCGCAGGGTGAGGGAGAAGTCCCGGATGGGGGCTGCGCTCGATTGCGGATTCCGGACGACTTCTTGAGGTTCACTTCCAGACATGAGCAGTCAATCGATCCGCCCACACCACGCCGTCACGTTCGACCTGTGGCAGACCTTGATGTTCGAGGCGAGTACCGGACGTGGCGATCTGCGTATCCGGGACGGCGTGGAGGCGCTCAGGGCCGCCGGCTGTCATGTGGAGCCTGAACAACTTGGCGACGCCATCAGGTCCGTCGGCAGGCAGACGAGCGCGGACCATGATCTCGGCGTAGACCGGCCGTTCATGGATCGCATGGCACAGATCCTCGACGCCGCGGCCCCGATCGCGCGACGTTCGTTGACCGAAGCCCAGTTCGAGGCCTTTTCCCGTGCGGTGGACGAGCCGTTCCTGGTTCATTC
>JAQBUX010000097.1 GCA_027623795.1 Chloroflexota bacterium | reverse complement strand
CGATGGGCCGCCAACGACGAGCGGGTCGAATTCTGGGAGCTGGATGCGGGCACGAGCCGCGGTGGGAACGACATTTTCAAGAGCGGAACCCAACCGCTGGACGTAACCAGCCTGAACGTGACATTCCCGCCCGGGACCATCTATGTCCGTTTGAACTACTTCTCGGGCGGACGTTGGTCATCCATGGACACCGCTTACCAGGTCCCGGCGGGTCTGGTGGAGCCGGAGATCACCTCCCCCAAATCCGGCAGCGCACTGGTCGGCGGTAGCGCGACGTTTGAGTGGACCGGCAACAGTGCCGTGGACGATTTCCGTTTGACCGCCGGAAAGGACCCGGGTTCCCCCGACATCTTCGACGCCAACAAACTGTCCTCGTCCGACCGCTCCATTAGTGTCTCAGGCATCCCGACCGATGGCCTTCCGGTCTTCGTCCGCCTGTGGTGGCTGGTCAACGACGTCTGGGCGTTCAACGACTACGCGTACTCGTCGCCCTCGGACGCGCTCACCGTGCCGTCCGGCACCCCGCCGGCCGACGAAACGGCGCCGATCACGACCATCGAGTTCGCCGGCTCGCACGTATTTTCGGGTGGCACGCATTTCATCAACCCCGATACGCAGATTTACTTCCTGTCCACCGACGAAAACCCGGTCACGATCGAATACTTTGTGGACAGCGGGTCGTTCCGGCCGGCGTTCCCGTTCAAGATCTCCCAGCCGGGGCTTTACACGGTCTTCTACCGGGGGACGGACACCGAAGTCAACGTTGAGGCCACGAAGTCAGCGTCCGTATCCGTCTCGGGCGGCGACGCCAGTCCGAGACCCGGGTCGCCGGATGCGGACGAAAGCGGACCGGCGATCTCGTTGCAGGCCACCAACCTGAACGGGCCCGGGCCCGTGCGGGCAGGGGATCTGATCGGCGTCGACGTGACGCCCGGGAACAGCAACGACCGGCTCATAAATCGCGTCGACTTCTTCGTCGACGGTCTGTTGTACGCGTCCGACGACCTGTCCCCGTTCCGGTCCGTATTCCGGGCACCCTCAGATTCAACCGGACAGTCGCTGGCCTTCGAGGCCCGGGCGTTCACAATCGAAAATGTCGCGGGGCCGACCGCGTTGTTGAAGCTGTCCGTCAACCAGGGTGTCTCCGTCGTGATCGTCAGCCAGTCCGATACGGTGGTCGAAGGCCGAACCACACTGCTGAAGATGCTTATCCAGGGCGGAGTGGCGCCCTTCGATGTCACATTCCTCCAGGACGGCGTGTCCGTCTCGACCGGGGCGTCCGTAATGGCCTTCACCGCCCCCGTCGGTTCCGCTGGCCAGATGTTCAACTTCACCGCACGGGTCGTTGACAGCCAGACGACGACCGCCCAGTCCGCGCTCAAGCAGATCCGGGTCGTCGCGCCGCCTGCGAACCCGAACGACCCCGGGACGGGCGTTCTGTATTCGGCTGCGGACAACGTCGGCAAAGTCTCGGGGCGTGCTGTCATAGGGGAACTGGTCCATCTCGACGGATCGCTGATCGTCGTGGCGACCGGCGACGGTTTCGACTTCACGGATGTCCGGGTCCACGTCGACGCGCGCTCCACCCGGTTTTCGGCGTCGCTCGATGCGGAGGCATTCACCCACGGATCGCGAGTGGTCGTGGTCGCGGACCGGGATCTTTCCGATCCCCGGGCGACGGCGATCAGCATCACCCACATTCCAGGTCCCGGCTCGAAGGCTGACCGCACCCACAGACGCGCACTGGTGGTCGACCCGGACGCAGGCAACACCGAAAAGTACGTTGATGGGAACGGCGCCGTACTGACGGGTAAGAGCACAGGCGACCTCGACGCCCGGTCCGGAGATCAGATCGTGTTGATCGTGAGCAAAGACGGTCAAGGCAGGGACGTGGTCCGTACCATCACTCCCGCAGATGTGAACGACCGGCTGAACGATTTCGCGCAGGACAAGGCGAATCGCGGCGAATTCGATGACAGCGCAGGCGTGGACCGGCTGCGCGACTTGAACAGGAGCGCCGACCAGACCCTCGTCGGTGTATTCGCCGGTCATTTTGACCCGGACGTACGCGTCGCCGCAGACGATGCAGATTCCAGAATCAAGAAGGAGCGGGAGAAGGACGCATCGGACCCGCTGGTCACGCTGCGCAAGCAGGCAGTGGCCGACGCCGAAGAGTCCATCCGCCGGTGCTTTGCTGACGCTACCGGACATCCCGTGTCCGGTGAGGCCGATGTAAGCGCCGATGAGATAAGACGGTTCGGCGCGCGCTGCCTTGCCGACGACGACCCGGACGGCGGAGATCGGGGTATCCCGGAGCAACGCGATCCCGAGGACGGGCCGGACCCGGAGACGTTGGCGTGCATCGCCGGTGTGCTGGGCGGTGGGCCGCCGGGTCAGATAGACGCGCAGTTGCGGGACAAGCTGTCAGAGATTTGTGGCCCGAATGACAACGGCCGGGATGATGGCCCGGACCCGGGGGACGACGGCGGCGGAGCGACCGGACCCGGCGCGGGTGACGTTGACGCCCGCAAAATTGCCTATTGCGAAGCCAACCAGGACCCGCGGTGCGAATCTATCGGCCAGCGTGACGAACCCGCGACGGACGCCGAATTTCGCGCGTTCTGCCAGGCCAATCCCAGGGACCTGAAGTGCCAGGAGGAACCGTCCGTAGGCGACCGTGATGGCGTAAAGGATCCCGACGCAACCGAGAAGCCCGGCGATGGATCGCCCTCAACTCCGGAGGAGAAAGACGCCTTCTGCGCACTCAACCCGACAGACGGGCGCTGCGTGGATGACGCCGGTGGCGACGATCCCGGCGGCACAAAAGACCCGGGCGCCGGAACGAAAGACGGCGCGGCTGATCCGAGCGGCCCCAAAGACGGCGCGGGCGGCAAGTAGATGTGGCGTGCCGACCGCACCGACTACTCGGAATCCCGGTCCCGGGTGGTCCGAGGGTTGTTTCCGCCTGGCCTGATGTCTGGCCTTCGCAGCTTTAGCATGCGGTCGTAGAGGACGACGTTCACCGTGGCCGCCAGGTTCAGTGACAGGTGGACCGGAATCTTCACCACGTGGTCGCAGCGGTCAAGAGTTTCCTTGCTGATCGACCCGTTCTCCGGGCCGAAAATGTAGCAAGCGCGTTCCGGGTGCTGGAACTCGACGAGGTCTTCGGCGTCGTCGGTCAGCTCCACGGCTACCGATGTGCAGTCGTAAGGGATCGAGTCGAGCGCCTTGTCGACCGTCAGAACCGGCGTGTGACGCCAGGCGCGCCCAGGGTCGGTCGGAAGGTTGCCCATGTCGATCGACGTCTCCGGTCTGGCGATTACAACCATCCTCGTATCGAAGCACATCGCCGCCCGAAGGGTGTGTCCGACGTTGAAGCCGTCGGTAGGATTTTCGAGTGCGACGATCGCATAGCCGCGCTCCGCTCTTCCGGAGACGCGGTCGGTGTGCCTCTCCCGTTTTCTTCGCCGCGGATGTTGTTGTCCGTCTTCCATGCCAGACAGGATAAGCCGCCGCAGCGAGTCGGGCGGCGCCGGGCGCGCAAAGAGCCCCTCCCGGAGTGTCGGGGAGGGGCTCTTACTCAGGGGTTGGTCGGACCGCTTCCGGCTAGAGCGCCGTGCTCTCTACCGGGGCGTCCGCTTGAGGGGCGCCGGAGCCCGGCGGGAGGCGGAACATGAAGCCGCCGAAACGGCCGATCTCGCCATCCTCGCCGGGAGCGACCCTCATCTGGAAGCCACGCCCGGGTCCCCTCCGGGAGTCGTGGCGTCCTCGATGATCGGGTTGAATCTCGCCCAGCGCTTCGGGCCGGGCCTCGGACCAGGCAAGAACGGCGTCTGCATCCGCCTGGGTGATCGTTCCGTCCTCGACCAGAACTGTGAGCCGTTCCTCGAGCGCCGCGGGGTCGTGCGGGCCGCGGTGACCGTGGAGGCCTTTAAGATCGTCGAGCACCTCTGGCCGGGAGTCCTGCCACGCCCTGATCTCGTCCGCGTCCTCCTGGGTAATCGTTCCGTCTGCGACCGCCTGATCCAGGCGGGCATCCATCTGTTCCGTCCGGACCTCGTCCCGCGCCGTGCTGAAAGCGTCACTCAGCTCGGCGCTGTCGACTCCGAGGATTGTCGCCACGCGATCGGTGATCTCGCTGCGAGTCTCGCTGTCACCCGGGCCATGTGCGCTTGCCAGTCCGGCGCCGGCCAGTGAAATTACGCCGACCCCGGCGCCCGCTACTGCGATCTTGAATGTCTTCTTCATCGGATTATTCCCTCGTTCTCGGCCCCGTCGTGGAGACCGGCTGCCCTTTGATTGGTCCGGCGGTGTGTTGTGCCGTCCCGATGACAGTGAATATACGAGGCAATGTTTTAGATAATTAGAAGAAAATATGGAGATTGTGAAGATTTTAAAATCTACTTAAATATTTGACAAAATAACGCAATAGCACATGAACTATTACGCGTGCGTTACCGGCGCGAACGAATTTCGATAAAAACGAACCACTTGCCCCGGGCACGCGCGTCCCTGGACCGCCCCTGGGGTGTCCGACGCGTGCTCTTGGGATTCCGACGCGTGCCCTGGGGCTCTCGGCCACGCTGAGGCTCTCGAAGGGCGGCCCCTGCAGCGCGACGCGACCCAGGGCGGACCGAGGCCAGTCCTTACGGCTTCCCGTGGGGTTGCTGGTACGGTGCCCTCAGCCGGTCGGCGGTCGCCTGTCGACCAGCCCGGCGGCCGCCTCGAACGCAGCCCCGGCACGAAGTACCGACAGCTCATCGAACGCTCGACCGCTGATCATCATGCCAATCGGCATCCCGTCCCGGGTAAACCCGCAATTCATGCTCAATGACGGTTGCCCGGTCGTGTCAAATACGCCGGTGAACTCGGTCAACCGCGCGCCACCGGGCGCGTCGGGCGACCCGGCCGGCGGCGTGCATTCGGCGATGGTCGGCGTCTGGATGGGGACCGAGGGCGTGATCAGCACGTCCAAACCGCTCATAGCGCGGTCCATCTGCTCGACGAATACGCGACGTGCCCGTTGCGTGTCGATGTAGTCCACAGCCGGCATGATGATCGCGCTCTCGAGCCGGGCGCGGATTGCGGGGCTCAGCTCAGCGCCGCGCGTCCGCACGACCTCGCGATGCACCGCCGCCGCTTCCGCCCCGAGCAGTCCAATGTTTATCGTCCGTCCCATCGAGACCCACGGCATCGAGACCTCGCGCACTGACGCGCCCTCACGCTCCATGAGTTCGATGCCGGCGCGTACGGCGGCCGCGATCTCCGGGTCAACGTCGTCGAAGAAGAAGTCCGTCGGTACGCCCACACGCAATCCGTTGAACCCTCGCGCCAGTTCTGATGTGAAGTCAGGAACCGGCTGTTCGGACGACGCCGGGTCGGCGGGGTCGTGGCCGGCCAGAGCGTTCATCATGTGGGCGCAGTCCGCGACCGTTCGGGTCATCGGCCCGACGTGGTCGCACGACCAGCTCAGGTCGAGAACGCCAGCCCGACTGATACGTCCGTATGTTGGCTTCAGACCGGCGATCCCGGTCACCGCCGCGGGCATGCGGATCGAGCCGCCGGTGTCTGAGCCAAGCGCTCCCACCGTTAACCCGGCAGCGACAGCCGCCGCCGAACCCATGCTTGAGCCGCAGCAGATGCGATCCAGATTCCAGGGGTTGTGCGACGGCCCGTAATGCGGGTTGACGCCGGTAGCCCCCATGGCGAACTCGACCAGCGCCGCCTTGCCGATGATGATCGCCCCCGCCTCCTTCAGGAGTCGCGTCACGGTTGCGTCGGACTTCGCCATGTTGTCCTTCAGGACTATTGATCCGCCCGTCGTTACCGTGCCCTCGACGTCTATCAGATCTTTCAGAGCGACCGTGATCCCGTGCATCGGCCCCCGGTAGTGGCCTTCTCGTATCTCCTGTTCAGCGACGCGCGCCTGGGCGAGCGCGCTCTCGGTAAAAACAGCGAGAAAGGCGTTCAGGCGAGGCTCAAGTTGCTCGATGCGTTCTAGCGAGGCCTGCGTCAACTCCACCGGCGAGATTTCGCCCGAACGTAGCAAGGGCGACAGCTCGTCAATCGAGGCGTAGGTTAGATCGTTGTCCGGCAATTGCTCACTCCGCTGCTGCCGCGTTGAGCGGCCTCGTCCGATGATCCAGCTCCGTGTTCAATCTATCGGCGGCCTCTTGTCCGCGAGTCCAGCGGCCGCTTCGAACCCCGCCCCGGCCCGCAACACCGTCACCTCGTCGAACGGCTTACCGCTGATCATCATCCCGATCGGCATACCGTCGGCGGTGAACCCGCAGTTCAGGCTCAGGGACGGCTCTCCCGTCGTGTCGAACACGCCGGTGAAGATGCCGAGCAGGTTGGTGGTCGGCGAGATCGTATCGCCGCCCGGCCGCAGGATGCACTCCTCTATGGTCGGCGTCTGAATCGGCACCGTGGGCGTCACCAGCACGTCAACGTCTTTCGTCGCCAGCGCCATCTGTTCGTTGAACCATCGGCGTGCGCGCTGCGCCCGGATGTACTCGACTGCGGGGATTGTCGACGCCGATTCAAGTCTCGCCCTGACCTCGATGCTGTACTGGTCCGCGTATTTTTTCAGCCACTCTTCATGGACCGAGAACGACTCAGGCCGGTTCACGCCGAGATTGATCTTCCGGCCCTCTGACACCCATGGCATCGACACCTCCCGGACGGTCGCCCCCTCGCGCTCCATCAGGGTGATACCGGCCCGCACCGCCGCCTCCACTTCGGGATCGATGTCGTCGTAAAAGTATTCGAGCGGCACGCCGATCTTGAGACCCTGCAGTCCTTGTGTAAGACCGGTGGTGAAGTCCGGGACCGGCTGCTCGGACGAGGCGGGGTCGCGTGGGTCGTGGCCGGCGATGGCGTTCATCATGTGGGCGCAGTCGGCCACGGTCCGGGTCATCGGCCCGACGTGGTCGCACGACCAGCTCAGGTCCAGCACACCGGCGCGGCTGACGCGCCCGTACGTCGGTTTCAGGCCCGCTATCCCGGTCACTGCGGCGGGCATGCGTATTGAACCGCCCGTGTCAGACCCGATCGCTCCCACCGACAGTCCGCCAGCGACGGCGGCGGCGGAGCCCATGCTCGATCCGCAGCAGATGCGGTCCAGGTTCCAGGGATTGTGTGACGCCCCGTAGTGCGGGTTCATGCCGGTGGCGCCCATAGCGAACTCGACCAGCGCCGCCTTGCCGATGATGATCGCCCCCGCGTCCTTCAACAGCCGTGTCACTGTCGCGTCGGACCCGGCGACGTTGTCTTTGAGGATCGTCGACCCACCGGTCGTCACCGTGCCCTCGACGTCTACCAGGTCTTTCAGCGCCACCGTAATTCCGTGCAACGGTCCGCGGTACCGGCCGGCGCGTATCTCGGACTCCGCCGCACGAGCCTGGGCCAGCGCTGCTTCCGAAAACACCTCCAGAAAGGCATTCAATTGAGGTTCGAGCCGCTCGATCCGGTCCAACGAGGCCTGCGTCAGCTCGACGGGCGATATCTCGCCCGAGCGAATACGCGGCGCCAGTTCATCGATCGAGGCGTATGTCAGTTCGTTGTCAGGCATCGTGATGGACTAATCGTTTGCCGGCCGCGGGGCGAATACGGCGTGCGGTTCGAACGGCGTGACGTCGATAGCCCGTATGGCCGCGATGGTGGCGTCCACGTCGTCAAATCGATCCATCAACTCTGCTACCCGTTCCTCTGTCAAATCAACTCCGACGCGAGCGAGGTCTCTTCGCCGGTCCTCGACACTGGACTTGCCGGGATCATCTGGCATCGAACGACTCCCATATGTTTGTTGGCGACGAAGCGGACCGTCGTTCCGGCCTGCTGGCGGCGGCATTATAGGCATGGAGCTGATCCCGTCCCGTTTGACTCGCCTCAACTCCGCGCTCAGGTATCGGTAAAAGCCGATCTGGTGGGTAGGGAACCATTTCACGAACCTCGTCGTCTCTACTAGTGGACGCCGCGCCAGCAACGGGAAATAACACGGGGGATGAGATGAAAAATAAAGGAGGGATCGGGCTCGTCGCGCTGGGAGGATTCCTGCTGCTTGCCGCTGCCGTCGCATGTGGCAGCGAGCCCGAGACGGCCGCACCGGCAGACACGGGGAGGGTCGGCATACAGCCAACCGCGACTCCCGAAGAAGTAACGAAACCAGTAGTGACCGGGACCGTTACTTACAGGGAACGCATCGCCTTGAGTCCGGACGCGGTGGTGACGGTCAAATTGCTGGATGTGTCGCGGGCTGATGCTCCAGCGATCACTCTGAGCGAACAGATCATCGACAACCCCGGGCAGGTCCCGGTCGCTTTCGAACTGCCGTACGACCCGACTGAGATCGACGATCGATTCACGTACGTGGTCCGGGCAGAGATTCGCGAAGGCGGGGAATTGGTGTTCACCACCACGACCAGCTACCCGGTGATCACCCGCGGGAGCCCGGCCACGGCGGAGCTCGTGCTGGCAAGCGTGCCCGGCGCGCCTCCAGTACGCGACGATGGACCAGCGGCGGCTGAACCGCTTTGCGTATCGACCGCGATACTGCAAACGCCGATCGAGTTCGTGCACCCCGGCGACGCCATCTCGACCGCGTTCGATGGTGTCAACACTGCGAACTGCACCTTTCCGGAACTGATCGAGTCGGTGACGGTGGTGATCATCAACGCCGAGACAGGCGCGATCCACACGCAGGTGTTTTCCATGGTGGATCGGTCTGACATGGTTAGTTTCCCGCTGGATGAGGGGGCGTCGTCACTCGGCACGCTCGATGCGCTGGAGCCGGGCGAGTACGAACGTATGTTGCAGGCGGTCGCGCTGGGCGGCAACGTCTATGAATTGACGGGCCGGCAAGGCGCTCTGGCCAGAGTTACGGTTCTGCCTGGGGAGGTCGCCGCCCCCGAGGTTATCTGCATGTTGACGCGGGCGGCGCAATTGCCTATTGCGTTCACTCAGGCAGGAGACGCCATCTCGACAGCGTTTGACGGGATTAACGTTGCGAACTGCACATTCCCCGAGGAGATCGAGTCAGTGACGGTGGTTATCACCAACGTCGAGACG
>JAQBUX010000096.1 GCA_027623795.1 Chloroflexota bacterium | reverse complement strand
CTGCTCCGCCGCGAGTGCGAAGGTTGCCAATGCGCCACATTGTCGCCAGGCGCGTGCAGTTCGGCACCGCGTTGGTACATTCAACGTACGGAAACACGCTTCACAGTGGACTTGTCGGGCGCTCGCTAAGGGCGACACGACTACGACGCAACTTGACTGTGAGCGGCGATGACACGCTTGAACCATGGCCGCTCGGCGAGCGTTGGGTTGAGTTTGGCTTCGACCTGGTGTCCCCAGCGCTGGGGATGGACCAAAACGAAGTAACGCCGGCCCGGGGACATCGATGGAACATACGTTCCGACCAGATCGAGTGAATCAACGGCATCACCGACTCGCTTGCGGATCCCTCCGTCGCTCCAGGTGGAATTGAACTTCACCCCAAAACGGTTGTAGACCCAGCGAATCGTCCCGCGAAGGCTCTGTGGAATCGGCACGTCATAATTGTGCATCGACTTCCCGTCGATCTCGACGGCCCTTCCACCGTGCGGACAGAAATACTCGATCGACACCTGCTTGCGCAGCGCGACCACGTCGGCCTCGAATTTTACTTCGGCCTCGGCAAGCGTGCGAACGCCGCGCTGTAGGACGTTGTTGTGGTAGCCGATCACGAAGCCGGCGGCCTCCGCCCGGCGCAGGAGATCGAAGTCGAGCCCATACGGACGCTTCGCCTCTTGCGACTCTGTGGCGTGCAGTTCATTAAACACCAGCACATTCGAGCGAATGCCGCAGGCCATTTCCATCTCGATCATGCGATGGGTGAACTCCGGCACATAGTCGACGTCGTGCTGAATGACAAGGGTTGGGGGATGTGAGTCCTGCGTGCGGCTATCCCAGGCCGCCTTTTCCAACGGGAATCGCTGCTCATGGTCGTAGTCGTCGACGCCCGCAAAGAGGTCGCGATAGGTGACCACTCGGATTCCCCGGCGAACGATCTCGTCGAGAAAGTCCGCATACCAGGCCAGCGGAAACGCTGCGGCGTACTCGCTCTCCCACGCGAACGCCCGTCCGTGGTCGCGCAGCGCCTTTCTTCCTGCGGACTCGCTGGGCATCACGAGGCCCGCTCGAATGAGAGTCCGTAGCCGTGGGCCTGTAGGGTCGCGCCGGCGACAGTCTCGAACGCGGCGACCTCTTCGCTGGAGAGATCACGGCGCCAACGGCCAACAGCCTCGTCCGTGATCGGCTTGCGGACCTGCTCGACCGACAGGTGGCCGACCGGATTGCGGAACAGCGACAGGTCTTGTTGAGCGTGGCGCAACAGGTTCTCATGCCATCGCAAGCCACACAGGTCGGCAATCTCCCGCAAATACGCTTCCGGCTCGGTGACAAGCCGTTCATAGCGGACGAGCATCGCCCGGACTCCCGGCTTTGTGGCGAAACGAACGAACTGTTCAACCTGGTTCGACCAGCTTGCCGCATTCTCCTCGACGGTGCCTTCGAACTCGCCGACCTGCTTGCGGCTCGCGGCAATGTCGCGGCCGTCGCGGAGCATGAACAGAAACACGCTGTCGGGAAAGAGATCGTGGAGTAGTGGAACCTTCCCGGCAATCTTGCTGCCCCAACGGGTCTTTCCCGCCGAGGCGGATTTGCGCCGAAGTAGTCCGTCGACGAAATGGGATCGCCCGTCAAAGGTGGTGAGCGTGTCGCCCTTGAGGTGGGCGTTCAGTGCCTCGTAAAGCTCTTCCAGCGACGTACCGTTGCGGAGCAGCCGATTCGCGAAGCGCCGAACGAGTTGGCTGCCGATCGCCGCGATGTCCCTCGGTGGGGCAAGCCGCTTCTGTACGGCGTTGCGGATCTCGGAGAGAACCCCGGCGTCGCCGAGCGCGCCAGGGTCCAGCAGGTGTTCATACACCTCGTAACCCATCGCAACATCCGGGTGGGCATCCAGGATCGT
The DNA here is from genome assembly GCA_027623795.1 of Chloroflexota bacterium. Lineage (GTDB taxonomy): Bacteria > Chloroflexota > Dehalococcoidia > Lucifugimonadales > Lucifugimonadaceae. The sequence continues at coordinate 7,258 of JAQBUX010000096.1, read as the reverse complement.
CGCCATCAGGGTCCCGCCTGAACGGCTGACGCCGCGAACAAAAACCCGATTTGGGCCGGTCATATCCTGCACCTCAGAAACTCCTTGCCGCGCCGCGGGCTGTCCAGAGGGCGGGCGGCGTCACGCCAATAAGGAAGACCGGATGGTCCAACACGCTCCCGGTGATGCCATAACGGGACGCCAGTTCCTCACTCAAATCCCAGCGCTGCCAGCCGCTCTCGCGGAAGGCGCGGTTTTGGACATCGACAAAACAGGCGACCGTCGCATCGTCCCGTTCACCTCGCCCGTTCCACGGTGCGATCCAGCCCCATCCGCTCGGTTTGACCAAGCTACAGAAGCCGCGCTGACGCTCGTACGCCACGGTCGGATCGTTCCACCAGAAAGCGTTGATCGAGAACTTACAAAAGACGCCGTCATAGCGCTGAGCGAGTTCATCAGCGGCGAGATCCTTGAAGTCGGCCCGGCGCACGGTGCAACCGAGGTAACCGCCGAGTTCGATCACCGCAGGATCATAGTCAAGACTCTCAACCATCGCCCCTTGGGCTTGAAGCAGGCGGGCGAAATCGAATTGTCCGGGCCCCAAATCGAGGACCCGCTGCCCGCGTACGGGACGCGCCAACGGCCCAGCGAGGAAATCGGCGATGACGTTCTCGAAGTCCCGAATCGACTTTCGGGGCTGAGCCACGTTCTTCTGTTTTGCGCGGCTGATGATCTCGACGGCTCGTTGGTTAGGAAGCATGGCTTGGGGACAGTGTTTGGGGAGATTGATGGGAATCGTGATTGTCGGGCAGCCGTGGAGCCAAGCGATCTTCAGTCGACGGCGGCGCGAGCGCCGTCCGCGTATCCGAGCCGTCGCATCACCTCGCCCGCCTCGCCCATGAACGCGGCAAGCTCGTCAGCTTTCACGTCTGACTTCCATCGCCCGATGCTACCCTGATTAATCGGCTGGAGTACGGCTTCGCGCGACAGGTGCGACGCGCTGAAGATCGTCAGGGATTGGGAGGAATGATCCAACATTCTCGCATCGAATGCGAGACCCAATGCCTCACAAAGACGCGGGATCTCCTCGTTCGGGCCCTCCACGAGACGTTCATAGGATACCCAGACCGCCTGATCGCCGGCCGTCTCGGCGAATCGCTCGAACCGTTCATGCGACCAGGCCCAGGCTCGGCCAATCTGGGCCGCCGTGAGGTTGAACTGACCGGTGTGCAATTGGCTGGCGAGGACGTCGCGTCCGTCGCGGACGATGTTCACGAACCGGGCCCGGGGCCAACGTTCGACGTAGTCCTCGAAACGGTTGGTGCACTTGAGCCCCCATTGTGACTTGCGCTCCCGTCGCATCTTCACCCGGCAGCAGGCAGCCATCAGTTCGAGCCGCCCCGAGACGCGTTCGAGGTCGAGCCCGCTGCGAGCCAGTTCCCCCAACTCCGCCGCGAACTCGGCGACCGTCACCCCGCCCCGGGAGAGTCGGGCGAGAAACGTCCGCAGGTTGCGGTCGGTTGCATACGCAAGCAGCTGTTGCGTGGTCGTCGCCGCTCTCGCCGCCCGAAGTAGCGCCCCGGCGTCGTGGACCGAACGGCCATCAGGGACGTCCTCGTACTCGATCCGCTCCAGAACGTCGGAAGCGACACGCTCGGTGAGAAGGAGATTGGGATAGAGCTCATAGGACATGGCCACCGCCGGATGGCAGTCCAACAGCGTCACCAGCAGGGTGCCGCCCGAGCGGCTCATGCCGCGGACGAAAATGGGCGACTCGTCGTTCACAGACGCTGATCCCGCCTCAGGCTCGGGTGTAGCGACGACATCCAGAGTTTCCGCATCCGGGCGCTCCCGCTGAATCCGCTTCCGCGCTGAAACTGATCCACGTACCAGGACATGTCGGCAAGCGCGGCGTGCTTGACCGCGGGATCGAGGTAATACTGGGGATGCAGAAGGACCCGATAGCGATGGCCCGGGCGCCACGTGGCTACGAACGCGGCGAGATCCTGCGACTCGTTGGGATGACGGCACAGTCCCCCATCACTGAAATAGCCGTTGAACCGGGGGCTGTGCCTGTTGTGGACCCAAATCAGGTTGAGCGACGGATCCGGTATCGCATCGACGTTGCTTCGTGGAACCGACCCGCAGCCGCCTCCGCTGGTTGGCGGGCCGCCATGCGGCGAGTAGAACCTGATCGGAATCTGGCCGCGAAGAAGGTCGACGTCTTCACGTGTCAACTGAGCAGCCTTCTGGAGATCACCTCTGGCCCGTTCGACGGCGTTGCAGTGGTACCCGAACTCCACTCCGCCAATCGCTGCGCGCCGAACGAGGCTCCAGTCGACCGGATAGGTCGTTTCGAGAACCTCTCCCGTCTGCTCGAGATGCGCCCGGTGGATGCGCCGGGCGAAAAGCATGTAGTTGGCCCGCAAACCGAGACGGAGCTGCAGTCGAAGCAGTCTCCTCATCGACTTCGGTCGAGCGTCAATGTCATGGTGAAGCAGTACATAAGCCCGAGACTTGTCCCGTGCACCCCCATTCAGCGACTCCCGCCAACGTTTCCACTCCTCATCGTAGCCCGACGTGGAGGGTGTTCCTTCCTCCAGGTCGAGGTCGCCATACGTGATGGTCTGGATCGACTGCCGGCTCTCGGCAAGGAACCGCATGAACGACGCGATATGCTCATAGGGAAGCAACGCCGATCCCTCAGCGGGATCGTTGGCTTCATCCAAGAGAGTATACCCAGTGCGTGAATTCATGCCTGATTAAAGTGTACTCTCCGCGCATGAGGTTTCTCGTGGCGGCGATGGCGCGACTGAGCCAATTTGGCGAGACGCACGGCTGGATTCTCCGCGACTTCGCGCGACGCCATTCCTTCAAGCTCGTTGTGCAGCTTGCGGTTTCGACACTGAGCATCGCGGCCCAGGGCGCACTCCTTGCCGCCGGCCTTCAGTTTCTTAAGCTTCATCAGTCGGACAACGCGGCCACCGGATCCGACGCAGCCGCGACGGGCGCGTCAACGATTTCCACAAGCGTTGCCGTCGCTCTCGATTCCACCTGGTCGCTGATACTGTGGGGACTCCTGCTGCTGGCGATCGGTGGGCTGGCTTGGTGGTTCGACACACTTTCCGGACGACTCTCCCTCCGCATTGGCCGGCTTCACGCACGCGAGTTCTTTGAGCGCTCTCCAGCCTCGCTTGCGGCCCTCACCGACGCAACGATCCCGGTCGAAAGCCGTGATCGCGGGCCTGCGTCGCATCTCGCGCGTGTGCTGGTGGAGTCCGAATCGCTTCTCATGCGCTACTGGTCCATCGTCCTCGATGCGGTCGGCCCGATCATACTGATTCCAATTGCCTTCTTTCTGCTCGCCCGGGCGGACATGCAAGCTGCAGCCATTCTCCTGGTCCTGATCTGTGGCTTCGGCGTCGTCCTGTATCTGATGAACCTGCGCGTCGTGACCGCCTCACGCGAATTTGCCAAGGCCAGACCGATCCAATCGGCCCGCCTGAAGGCCATCGCCAGGCTCGTCGTATCGCTTCGGGCAACCGAGAGCGGCCCACTCATCCGACAATCGATAACGGATTCAAAGTCCGGCAGGGAGCTCGAACGGCTGCTCACGCTCCGCCGTACGGTCGGCGCCCTCAGGCATCCGTTTTTTGCCGCTTTCCTGGCCCTACTGCTCACTCGTATTGCCGTCGTGAGCGACCAGGGTCCGGTGGTGTGGGCCGATGCCCTGATCATCGTCGTCACCGTGCAATGGATCACCTCCGGACTCCAGCGCTTCGCCGGCACCGTGACCTATATGACCAGGATTCTCCCGCAGGCGACACGAGTCGTGCGAGTCGTACGTTCTGACCGATCCTGCACCGACCAAGACCGTCCTACTCCGTCGCTACGCTGGCAGTCCGCCGCCCAGTTCCCCGACTCAGCGCGAGAGGCGCAGGTGACGGGCGATGGCACGACCGCACTCTGTTGGTGCGGAGCCGAACGGGCCTCGGCCGACCTCCTTGCGGCGTCCCTTTCGATCGCATCTGGTCGGCGGGTCTCGCCGCTCTCGATCGCGATGGTGACGCGCGGCGCGAACTGGGTCAATCTCGATGACCAATCAATTCTCAGCGCATTCGGCGACACGAAGCGCAACCGTCAGCGCCATACCCATTGGGTCGGACAGTATTCGGCCGATCGTAATGCGCCGCGTGGTCGGCTGATCCTGGGCGCGCTCCTCGCCGATCGTCCGGTTCTGGTGATGAGCGAGGCCGTGCTGCGGACAGCCGAACCCGAGACGATCGCCCTCCTCCGCGAGCCTCCGCGCCTTCTGTTCCCGCTGATCGAACCCTCACGGCCAGCGCCGCCCGGGGCCGCTTGGGTCGCCTTGCTCGACGAGTCGGGCGTTCTTGGAATCGGCCCCCACTCGTGGTACGACTCGGTTCGCTCGACCCTCAGACCGCGATTCGGCTCAGACGCCCCGAGCGACATCGAGGACGACGCGGTAGACGATGAGGAGTAGTCACCGCGCATCATCGGGGTCCGAAGGCACCGCCGTCGGGTTTCGCAAGCGACTCATCATCGGTGGCATGCCCCGCTCGGGCTCGTCACTTCTGCGCACGGTGATCGACGGTTCGCGCACGATCGTGAGCCCGGACGAGACCGGCTTCTTTCTCCGTCCGCTCAAGCAACGCCAGTCTCACGCCGGGCTCGAACGATCCGCACGTCGTGCGGACCGCGTACTGGACATCGGACTGGAACCGGTTCGGGCGATTATTGCGGCTGCGGACAACGAGCTCGAATGCTTCGACGCGCTCATGGCCGCGTTCGTCTTTGCCCACGGCATAGCCAAGGACGTCTGGGCGGAGAAGTCGCCTCGCAACTGCGAACACTACGGGCGACTCGCGGCTCTTGACGGGGCGCTGGTCTCGAGCTCCGGCAGAGAGCAACCTCCGCTCTTCTTTCTCAGCACCGTGCGCGACGCGCGCGGCGTGCTCACTTCGGTGCTGGACGAGGCTCGGGGCTATCACTGTTCGATCGAACGATACTGCGAGGCGGCGCGGCACATTCGTGACTTCCGTCATCCTCGCCACCTCGTGGTCCGATACGAGGATTTCGTTGCCGATCCGCCGAGCTCGGCGCGGAGGGTACTGGACTTCCTCGGCGAGCCCTTTGATATGGGCATGCTCGATCGGTATCAGTCGCCATCGGCAACGACCAAGACCTCGGCGGAAAGACAGCCAATGACCGTCCAGCCGATCACGGTCGCTCGCGTCAGCGGCTGGAAGGATCCCCGGCACGCCGACCGGCTGCGGGAAATCGCATCGGAGCCCGCCATCGGCGCACTCAATGCGGCATTTGGCTATGGGCAGGAACGCTAGTCTCGGCGGCAATGCGGCGCGCCCCAAGCACGCTGCGATAGATCGACAGCAGCGTGGCCTCCTCGTGCTCCCAGTTGAGCGTCCGCGCGGCGAGGAGGCACTTCTCGCGCATCCTTACCATGCCTTCGCGGTCGGCGAGGCATCGCAGCACGCAATCGGCGATAGCCTTCGGATCGCGCTCGTCGAAGAGGACGCCGACACCCCACTCCTCGACCAGCCTCCGCTTCTCCTCGTGATCGCTCATGGCTAACGGAACGCCCGCCATGAGGCTTTGGAAGATCTTGTTGCTAGCCTCGAAGCGGTAGCTCATGCACACGCCCTGGGTGGGCACGACGCTCAGGTCCGCCGACGCGGTCCATACGAGCAAGTCCTCGCGGGGCACCGCGGGAAGGAAATGGACGACGCGATCCAACGTGCCGTTGGCGCGAGCCAACGACAGAAGACCCTTCTCGTACTCCGCGTTGGTCGCATAGCCCATGATCACGATGTGCACGCCGGGCATGTGGACCGCCGCCTCAATGAGCAACTCGAGTCCGCGATTGAACGTGATCGCACCGGCGTAGAGGCAGATCGGCGCGTCATCGGTCAGGCCGATCCGGTCGGCGATCTCACGCCCCCGTTTCGGCGGTGCCTCGTAGGGCTGGGCATTACGCACCAGATGCGGGTGCTGCACGCCGTACTTCCTAGCCAACCATTCGCAGATCCCTGCGGCAACGGAGATCACAGCATCGCAGCGACCGATGAGGGAACGCTCGAATCGTCCCCATACAAGCCGATCGACGAATCGGCTGCGGCTGCCGATGTTCCGGTGCAGCCAAAGTTCATGCGAGTCGTAGACGAGACCGCAACGACACCGCCTTGCCACCACCGCGCCGGCAGGCAGGGTGTTCAGGTCGTTGGCGTGCAGGACGTCGGGCTGAAGCGAGAGGGCCCGGGAAATCATGGGACGCCATGTCGCCACCACCCCGGTGTTCGGAACGCTCAGGGCAACCCACCGAAGGGCGCGATTGCAGGAGTTCTTGATCGACGTGACGATCGCGCCCAAACTACGGGTGACCGGCAGTTGGCCCTTTTGCCTCTTCCTCTTCTTGTTTTCGTTGGCGCCTTGAGCCGCCCCCGAATTGGCTCCCGAGTCGGAACCCGCCCTAGAGTCCAGACGCGGTGCCATCGTCTGTCCGGGTCTCGGTCGAACGAACGGCGTGTCGTCGGGCTTAAGCCGATGGGTCAGCGGCCACTCCGTCCATCGGGCGAGAATGAGGATCGCAACGGCCGACAAGCGGCTGCCCGGCCGAATGCGATGGATCGAATAGGTCCGCCCGCCCGTCCCGCGCGGCTCGAACTCTGGAAGCCCGCCACCCGCTAGGGCGATGACGTGCACGTCCACGCCAAGGCTGGCAACCGATTCGGCTTCCTTGGCGACACGGGTGTCGTGGGTGAAGCGGTTGGCGACCAGCATCACGCAGCGAGGTTGGTCGGCGCCGTTGGCCGCGTCCGACACTCCCGACGCGTCGCTCATGCCGATCGTCCGCGTCCCGCATCCGTCGATGCCACCGCCCGGACCATCGCCCGAGCAAGCCATCTCATTGCTCTGGGTATCACCATCCACGAGCTGCGCTGCTTCGGTGGAGGGTTTCGAGGATTGGGAGGAATGCGACAAGATTCAATTCCTTCTCTGATTTCGCCACGGGTTGCGCTCAGAATTCCGTGCGGGACGTCATCCCCCGCACTTCGTCATTCAAGGTCCGATTGATAGGAATTCGCTTTTTCAGTGTCGCGGGCGCGCGCCCGACAAGTCCACTGTGAAGCGGTGAATCCGCACATTGAGCCTACCAACGCGGTTCCGAACTGCACGCGCCTGGCGACATCGTTGCGCATTGGCGGCCTTCGCTCTCGCGGCGGAGCAGTTTCCTGCAACT
>JAQBUX010000095.1 GCA_027623795.1 Chloroflexota bacterium | reverse complement strand
CATGTTGGACGCCCCGCACGGGTTCCGGGCTGGCGATCGCATGGTGACACTCAACAGGGATCACGGGGTGTTGCGTGCTATCACCGAGTGCGCAACTGAACGCACGCCAACCCAGGCGCAGGTGGAGCTCCTCGGCTCGCTTCGATTCCTCAATGTGGTCGCCGTGCCGTTGTCGGATCAGGCGGCCGTCTACGAGTCACCACGCCAGCGTGGCAGGGCGCTTGTCCTTTTGAATGACCTGACCGCGTTTCGACAGGTGGACGTTACGCGATCCGAGTTCGTCTCGAACGCTTCTCATGAACTGCGTACGCCGTTGGCCGCGATCCGGGCGTCCGCGGAGACGCTCGAGATGGGCGCGCTGAACGACCCCGAGGCGGCAACAGGGTTTCTCGGACGGATCACGGACAACGTTCTGCGCATGGAGGCGATGATCTCCGAGATGCTGGAGTTGTCACGGCTGGAGACGGGACAGGCGCCGATGCATCTCGCGCCGATCAGCCTTTCGGACGCAGTCGCAGAAGAAGTCGATCACTTGCGCCCGATCGCGGAGAGGGCCGGGGTCGAGCTGAGGACGATCGTGTCGGACGATCTGCCCGCGGTGACCGCAGACCGGGCGATGGTGATCCAGGTGGTGAGCAACCTGCTTTCAAACGCGCTTCACGCTTCCGAAAAAGGCGACGAGGTTCGCGTGACAACGGAGTTGACGCCAGAGGGCGTCGTGCTTTCGGTGACCGACACCGGCCGCGGTATCAAGGCGGAGTATCTCCCGCACGTATTCGAACGATTCTTCAAGACAGACCCTTCCCGTAGCGACGGAGGGACCGGCATCGGGCTGGCGATCGTCAAGCACATCGCACAGGCCCACGGCGGAGATGTGCAGGTCAGGAGCGCTCCGGGCCGCGGCTCCACCTTCAAGGTAACGTTCCCGGTGACGCGTGGATTTGGGCCGGAATCAGCACACGGGTGAGCCATCCGTTCACGTTCGGGACGGGGTCGCGACGTCCCGCAGTGCCCGGCTGCGGCCAGCGCGTAAGGACACGGCGACCCGATTTGGAACGCTACCGGAGGGGAGCTAGTTCCAGAATCTCGGATGTTTTCCGGAGATTAACGCGATTTAACACCGCCATCTTCTTCCCTTAATCGTCGCGGGCTACCGTGACATTCAGTTCGGCTGGACGACGCAAGTTTCGTCCGGCCTCTCCTCCGCAATGGCCATGTGGTCATTAGTAACACAAAAAGTGCGATCCCTTCGAGATCTCCCCAAAAGGAGCGCCAGAGACATGAAACTCAACATGTGTTTCCCGGGTTCACGGTGGCTTATCGCCGTAGCATCCATCGCCGTGCTCGCCGTCGCAGCGTGCGGGGGGGGAGAAGACGACGGTCAAGACAATGGGGGAGCGGCCACACTTTCCGGCCTGATCGAGATCGACGGATCTTCAACTGTGTTCCCAATCAGCCAGGCCGTCGCAGAAGAGTTCAACAAGCTGAACCGGGACGTTCAGGTACCTGTCGGTGTCTCCGGAACCGGCGGCGGATTCAAGCGATTCGTGACCGGCGAGACGACCATCTCCGACGCGTCCCGGCCGATCAAGGATTCCGAAGCTGCCGAGGCGGCGGAGAACGGTGTCGAGTTCATCGAGTTGACCGTCGCCTTTGACGGACTCAGCGTGCTGGTCCACCCGGACAACAGCTTTGTGGAGTGTCTGACAACCGCAGAGCTCAGCGACATCTGGGCGGCCGGCAGCGATATTGATCGTTGGAACGAGGTACGCGCAGAGTGGCCGGACGAGGAGATCGACCTGTTCGGTCCAGACACTGAATCGGGGACGTTTGACTACTTCACCGAAGAGATAAACGGCGAAACGGGAGCCAGCCGCCCTGACTACACGGCTGCCGTCGACGATAACGTCCTCGTACAGGGCATTGCCGGTGAAAAGGGCTCTCTCGGCTACTTTGGGTATGCCTACTACGCGGAGAACACGGACAAGCTCAAGCTCGTGGCTGTCGACTCTGGTTCAGGGTGCGTGCTCCCGACGAACGAGACGATCGCAGACGGCTCCTACTCGCCGCTCTCACGGCCGTTGCTCATCTACGTGAACACGTCCGACCTGCAGAAGCCAGAGGTGCGGGCCTTGATCGACTTCTACATCGACAACGCTGCGGAACTCGCAGCCGAGGTCGGATACGTCGCGCTCCCCGAGGCGGAGTACGAAAAGGCGAGGCAACTGGTAAGCCAGCAGTAGCGACAGGTATCACAAACCCGACGATCGTGATATCGACCGTGCGGAAGATGACAAGGGCGAACCATGTGGCGGAGAGTACTTCTTCAACCGCTACAGGGTTCGCCCTCCGTGTTCACGTGTATCCGAACGGTGGCCGAGCGGTTCCGCAGATAACGGCCCGTTAATGTGACGTTATCCCGGCGTTAACAATGGTCGCGGATGCACCCCTGACCGGCCGGTTAGGTTGTGCGCGACTCTCTTTGCATTGAAGCCTCGTCATCGCACGGCGCAGGCTCTGACGTATTCAACGGAGACGCGTTCGACGTTGGCGAATCAGGACATCAAACCGAACACTGCGGTGATACCAGGTCCGAGGCCGTTCGGCCGGGGGCGCGGTCGGCGGTTGGCCCCCCGCATCGAGGAGTTCGCCGCCGTCTGGGTGCTACGGGCGGCCGCCACGGTATCGGTAGTCACCACGATCGCGATCGTGTTCACGCTACTCCGGGAAAGCTTCGCGTTTTTTCAGGACGTGCCCGTCTGGGAATTCATCGGCGGCACTAAATGGACTCCGTTGTTCAAGCCGTCGAGCTTCGGCGTTCTGCCTCTCGTAGGCGGCACGTTGCTGGTGACGGCGGTCGCCGGGTTGACGTCGCTCACCTTCGGCATCGGCGCGGCGATATTCCTGTCCGAGTACGCGCCGGACGCTGTCCGCCGGGTGATCAAGCCGGTACTTGAGGTCCTGGCCGGAATCCCGACCGTCGTGTACGGGTTCTTCGCCCTGACCTTTGTCACGCCGATAATCCGTTGGTTCTTCCCGGACGCCAATATCTTCAACGCTCTGAGTGCGGGACTCGTGATGGGCCTGATGATCATGCCAATGGTCTCGACGCTCAGCGAGGACGCCATGGTGGCCGTCCCGCGCTCACTCCGGGACGGCGCTTACGCTCTCGGGGCGACCCGGTTTGAGGTTGCGGTCAAGATCGTCGTTCCGGCTGCGCTTCCGGGTATCGTCGCCGCCCTGATACTGGGGCTGTCCCGGGCGATCGGCGAGACGATGATCGTGACCATCGCCGCCGGCGCTACGCCCAATCTGACCTTCAACCCGCTTGAGGGCATCCAGGCGATGACCGCCTACATCGTCCAGGTCAACCAGGGCGAGAGTCCGCACGGCTCGGTGATCTTCAAGACGATGTTCGCCGTCGGGCTGGTCCTGTTCCTGATGACGCTGGCGATGAATATCGCCGGCCAATGGGCGATCCGGCGTTACAGGAATCGATACTGATGGAAGCTCCAAGCGAACGAGACGGATTTGATGCGGGGCGCGCGACAGACCACATCGCCTCCGCTGTAACGCGTCCGCACTACGCCGGACCGACACCGCCGCGCGGAGCCGCCACAGCGCGCTCTGGATGGCGAAGAAACCGCGACACGATAGCTTTCCTCCTGTTCTTCGCTTCGGTTGTGGTCGGCATCCTCGGGCTGGCGGTCCTGCTAGTCGACGTTCTGAGCAGAGGACTGCCCTGGCTGGACTGGGACTTCATCAACAACTTCCCCTCCCGTCACGCCGAGGAGTCCGGCGTAAAGGCCGCACTGTGGGGCACGATCTGGATCATGTTCCTCACGGCGCTGTTCACCATCCCGCTCGGAATCAGCACCGCTATCTACCTGGAAGAGTTTGCCGCCGATAACTGGCGGAACCGGATTATTCGAGTCAACATCGCCAACCTCGCCGGCGTGCCGTCGATCATCTACGGTCTGCTTGGGCTGGCCGTTTTCGTCCAGTGGTGGGGTTTGGGACGGAGCGTCATCGCCGGTGCGCTAACCATGACTCTGCTGATCCTGCCGGTGGTGATCATCGCCTCGCAGGAAGCGATCAAATCCGTACCGCAAGAGTTTCGTGACGGCGCATACGCCCTTGGGGCGACTAAATGGCAGGTGTCTAAACGGATCGTCCTGCCGCTGGCGGTGCCGGGGATCATGAGCGGCGTAATCCTGGCTCTTTCGCGTGCGATCGGCGAGGCGGCGCCGATGATCACGATCAGCGCTCTCGTTTTCCTGACGTTTACGCCGTCCGGACCGACCGACCGTTTTACGGTCCTCCCGATCCAGATCTTCAACTGGGTCGGGTTGCCACAAGACGATTTCAGGGGCGTTGCGGCGGCGGGGATCATCGTGCTGCTGGTGGTCCTGCTCGCAATGAACTCCCTGGCCATCTTTGTGCGCAATAAGTTCCAGAAGAGGTATTAAGCTGTGACTCCGAGCTCACGACTGGATTCAGGATCATCAACATCGCGCAGCCGTCTGAGCCTTTGAATAACTCTTCGACGCACACGACGACTTCCGAACTCACGACGAACGTCGGCGAGCGGTACGTCGAGAAGTTCGACGCGGCCGACGTTGCCCTGGAATCTGATGGGCTGCGTGTGCACTACGGCGAAGCGCTCGCCCTGTACGACGCTGACCTGCAGTTTCCTCGGAACAAGGTCACGGCGATCATCGGTCCGTCCGGGTGCGGCAAGAGCACCCTCCTGAGATCGCTGAACCGGATGAACGAACTGATTCCGGGGGCGCGCGTTGAGGGACGCGTCATGTTTGACGGCCAGGACCTGTATGCGCCTGAGATCGATCCCACCGAGGTCCGTTTCCGTATCGGGATGGTGTTCCAGAAGGCCAACCCTTTCCCGAAGTCCATCCGTGACAACGTGACGTTTGGCGTGAAGATCAATGGACTCAAACGGGACCTCGATGAGGTCGTCGAGACTTCGCTTCGGCAGGCAGCGCTCTGGGATGAGGTCAAGGACCGCCTGAACGACAACGCGTACGGTCTTTCCGGCGGGCAGCAACAGCGGTTGTGCATCGCCCGCGCCCTCGCCGTGGAGCCCGAGATCATCCTGATGGACGAGCCGGCTTCGGCGTTGGACCCCATTTCCACGCTTTCGATCGAGGACCTGATCCGCGAGCTTCGTGAGCGGTACACGATCGTGATCGTCACCCACAACATGCAACAGGCCGGCCGTGTGTCTGACTACACGGCCCAGATGTGGACGGACGAACATCGGCAGGGGACGCTCATCGAGTACGCCGAGACCCGGGAACTGTTCAGCACCCCGCACGACAGCCGCACAGAGGGCTACATCACCGGCCGCTTCGGTTAGCGCGACACTCTCGCCCGACGCCCGCACGTGCCCGGAGATCGCCGCGGCGCGGTCACCCACCTCACCGGTACGCGAGGAGCGGGCGAACGAGGAGCTGGCAATGAGCGCAATCCGAAACTGGAAGGATGTCGCCCCCTACGTAGGGCATGACTTCGCAATTATCTGGCCCATATTCCGCAGCGTCGGCTGGCCGGACAAGACCCCCGACGAAGCGCCTTTGCAAGGGATGGCGGGGTTCACGCTCCACCGCATGCAGGGCGGCCAATCGGGTGATTATCACAGCCATGAGCACCAGGAGCAGGTCTACTACTTCATCCGCGGTGGTGGCCAGATGAAGCTGGACGACGAGGTCTTCGATGTCAAAGAAGGCGACGCCGTCCATATCCCGCCAACGGTGAAGCACCAGTTCATCAACAATAGGGAGGACTGGTGTGAGCATCTTCTCGTCACGGCCGACGTCGCCGATTGATATGGGAGAGAAGGTGTCGCTGGTATCCGTGTGATGTTCGCCGGGTCCGATCGTAATAAACATGTGAAAACCTGAACTTATCGGACAAACCGGATAAACTCGACCTCCATGCCCGGCCGGGCATCTGGACTCCGGTCGATTCCACGATCACGAAACAGCGCGTCATTGATCTCAATGAAATGAAGGGATGCTTACCCGAATGGTGATTTCCGACACCCATCACCACGCTTACCGCGTGGTCGGCACGCGGCCGATCAGGCCGGACGGACTCGACAAGGTGACAGGCCGGGCGCAGTACGGTGCGGACATCAAGCTTGAAGGACTTGTCCAGGCCGCCGTTCTGCGCAGCCCGCACGTCCACGCCCGGATCAAGTCGATCGATACTTCCCGCGCAAAGAAAGCGCCGGGCGTTCTGGCCGTGATGACCGGAGCAGATATGCCGGCAGCGGCGGCAGGTATGGTCGAGATCGGCGAAGAGGGGAACGTCGCGCTTACCTGGTCTTCCAACCGGGTTATGGCGCACGGCAAAGTACTTTTCAAGGGACACCCGGTCGCAGCCGTTGCTGCATACGACCGCAACAGCGCCCTCGAGGCGCTCAAGTTGATCGACGTCGAGTACGAGCCACTCGAGCCGGTCCTAAACATCAAGCACGCACTGGCGCCCGGCGCGCCACTCGTCCACGATGACATGATCGGCAACCACCTGGGCGAGTCTGTCCGGGACACGAACATCGCAGCAATCATCCGTCACGAGCTGGGCGACCCTACCAGAGCGATGGACCGGGCGACACTTGTGATCGATCGCGAGGTCGAGCTGTCGACGGTGCACCAGGGCTACATCGAGCCCCAGTCCGGTACGGCCTTCTGGGACGAGAACGGGCGTGTGACCATCTGGACAAGCACGCAGGGAGCTTTTGGCGTGCGGAGCCAGATGGCCGGTGTCCTGAACGTTTCCGAGTCCGACGTCCACGTCATCCCGATGGAGATCGGCGGCGGTTTCGGCGGCAAATTGAACGTCTACCTGGAGCCGGTCGCGGCCGTTCTCTCAAAGATGTGCGGTCGTCCGGTTAAGGCGTACATGGACCGGGCCAGCGTGTTTGAGTCCACCGGCCCGGCGGCGGCGGCCATCATCAAGATCAAGATGGGCGTCGACGACGACGGGGTGATCATCGCCGCCGAGGCGGACCTCAAGTACGAGGCAGGCTCCTACCCGGGCTCGCCCGTGGCGGCCGGCGCCGTGTGCTGTTTCGCAGCCTACGACATCGCGAACGTGCGGATCGACGGCTACGACGTGCTTGTCACGAAGTCCAAGACCTCCGCGTACCGCGCGCCCGGATCGACTCACGTCGCATACGGTGTGGAGTCGGTGATCGACGAGATTTGTGAGCAGCGCGGTTACGACCCGATCGAGTTCAGGCTCAAGAACGCGTCCAAACAGGGCAAGCGCCGTGCAGATGGACCGATCTGGGGTCCGATCGGGATTACCCAGGTCCTTGAAGCTGCACGTGACTCCGCTCACTGGCAGTCGCCGCTCGAAAAGACCGGCCCTGGCGGTAAGAAACGCGGCCGCGGTATAGCGACCGGATTCTGGCGAAACGGTGGGCGACGATCCGTCGTCACACTCAACCTGAACAGCGACGGCGTCGTGTCGCTGATCGAAGGATCGGTGGACATCGGTGGCTCGCGCGCGTCTATCGCGATGCAGGCGGCTGAGGTCCTCCACATTCCGATAGAAGACATACGCCCCACGATCGGCTCCACCGACACGGTCGGTTACACCGACAACACGGGTGGCAGCCGCACGACATACGCCACGGGCATGGCTTCGTACCGGGCCGCCGAGATGATGGTCGACGAGCTCAAGACCAGGGCGGCAAAGATCTGGGACGTACAGCCCTCAGAGGTCGTGTACCAGGGCGGGTCGTTCCAGGCGATGCAGGATGCCGAACTCCAGCCAATGGGAATGACGTTCAAAGAGCTGGCGGCACGTATCGACGGCACGGGCGGACCGGTCGCCGTGACCGGAAGCGTGGACATCGCTGAGGCCGGCGGCGCATTCGCCACCCATATCGTGGACCTCGAGGTCGACCCCGAGACCGGCAAGACGGACGTGCTCCGCTACACCGTTGTGCAGGACGTCGGCGGAGCGATCCACCCGTCGTACGTCGAGGGGCAGATGCAGGGCGGCGCGGTGCAGGGCATCGGCTGGGCGCTGAACGAGGAGTACTACCTTACCGACGAAGGCCGGATGGCCAACTCTTCGTTCCTGGACTACCGGATGCCGACGGCGTTCGACCTTCCGGAGATCGAGACGATCTTGATAGAGGTCGCCAACCCGATTCATCCGTTCGGCGTTCGCGGCGCGGGCGAAGTTCCGATAGCGCCGCCAGTCGGCGCGATCGCCAACGCGTTGTACGACGCTCTGGGAACCCGTTTCCGGCAGGCGCCGATGAAGCCCGCCAGGATCCTGGAATCTCTCGGCGTACTAACCGAGGGCGTCAGGTAGAAAAGACCCGAATTGCTCAGTTAATGAGAAGGCCCGCTCGTAAGAGCGGGCCTTCTTGCGTTCGGGCGCCAGGGCTCCGGCTCGCGTGCTGAGGTTTGGATTCGGGTGCTGAGGCTCAGACTCCGCACGCTGAAGCTCAGACCCTGCATGCTGAGGCTCTCGAAGCACCGACCACCGGATCAGGCGGCCGGGTGTACGAAGATCGGCGTGTTGGACCGTGCTTCCCGCTTGAGCGTTTCGATCTCGTCTTTGGTGATCGGCGTGAACTCCTCGCCGATCTCGGCGAACATGCGCCAAAGCTCGGGGTCGCCGGGTGGAACGGCCGCCGTGACCGGCTGCGATAACGTGAAACGCACGGCGAGAGACATCAGATCGCGGTCGACGATCGGCTCGTACCAGCACTTCTCATGCGTCCTGACGGCCGGATCGTCGAGCTTCGCCCGCGCACCAGCTTTGAGTGCCAATCGTGCAGCGCCGCGTTGCTCCGCCTTTTCCACCACCTGCGGGCCAAAGTTACCCTCGAAGTAGTTCACCCAGTTCAGCGGAAAAAGGACCGAGTTGAACTCAAACGCGTCCAAAAGACGGACGGCTGCATCGACCGAGTGCGCCGAGAAGCCGAGAAAGCGGACGAGTCCCTGTTCGCGCGCCTTTACGAAGGTCTCCAGCGCTCCATCCGGCCCGAGAGCGATATCGACATCCTCGTCGGTTGTCATACCGTGCATCTGGTAGAGATCAAAATGGTCCGTGCGCAACTTCTTCAGCGAGTCGTGTAACTCGCGCTCGGCGCCGGCGGCGTCCCTCTCCCGCGTCTTGCAGGCCAGGAATACGTCGTCGCGGTAGGGCTCCAGCGCCGGCC
>JAQBUX010000094.1 GCA_027623795.1 Chloroflexota bacterium | reverse complement strand
GATGGACCCGGGCCGGTTAAAGGCCGAGTTCGGCAACGACGTGTGCTTCTGGGGCGGGATCGACACCCAGCGGGTACTGCCCTTCGGTTCGCCGGAGGAGGTCGCGCAGGAAGTCCGGGACCGCATCGGCGATCTCGGTCGCGGCGGGGGGTACGTCCTGGCCTCCGTCCACAACATCCAGTCGGAAGTCCCGCCCGAGAACATCGTCGCCATGTTCGATACGGCCCGTGCGCCGGGCTAGCCCTCTGCCACAGAAGATTCGGCCCCGCTCCAGCCCGCACGACGGACGCGAGGCCACGCCCCCGGTAAAAAGGAGGACAGCCCTGATGGAATTTAATGACCTGGCACAGATGGTGATAAGTGGCGACCACACCGGCACAGAGGCATGGACGCGCAAGGCGCTCGATTCTGGCGTCGAGCCGTCGGCGATCATCGAATCCGGGTTGATCCCCGGGATGGACGAGGTCGGCCGCCGCTTCAAGAGCGCGGAGTACCACATGCCGGAAGTGCTAATCGCTGCCCGTGCGATGAAGGCCAGCCTTGTGCTGGTGAGACCGCTCGTGACCGCATCTGGCATCGAACCGAAGGGCAGGGTCGCCATCGGCACCGTACGAGGAGACCTGCACGACATCGGTAAAAACCTGGTCGGCATGATGCTTGAGGGCGCCGGCTATGAGGTCAACGACCTGGGCGCCAACGTGGCGCCCGAGGCGTTCGTGGACGCCGTGGAGAACGGCGGCGCGGATCTGATCGCGCTTTCGGCGTTGCTCACCACCACGATGCCGATGATGCAACGAACAATCGAAGCCCTCACGGCAGCGGAAGTGCGGGATCGCGTGGGAGTGATGGTCGGCGGGGCGCCCGTTAACCAGGCATACGCGGACCAGGTCGGCGCTGACGCGTATGCGCCCGACTCGGCCACGGCGGTTGAGGTGGCCGACGCCCTTATGAAGGCCCGGGCCGGGAAATAGATCACCCGCGTGGGTTTTTAATACTCGCCCACACTCGTGTCCTACCCGTCTTCATGCCTTCCTCACGACGTGAGATGTAGCGTTTCCAGAACGCAGGTTGCTACCGATAGGACTTCATCGCCCTTGTCACCGCTCCGGGGGTTCAGGAATGACGGATAAGTTTGACGTCGCCATCATCGGCGGCGGCGTGGTGGGTTGCGCGATCGCCCGCGCCCTTAGTCGATTCCAGCTGGATGTCGTTGTCCTGGAGCGCGACGTCGATGTCGCCCGGGGAACAAGTGGCAAAAACAGCGGCGTCGCCCACACCGGGATCAACGTCCCGACCGGTTCTCTGAAGGCGAAGTTGAACGTTCATGGCGCCGCTATGTTTGAGTCACTTTGTAGAGAGCTAGACGTTCCCTACAAACAGGTCGGCAAGCTCATCGTTGCGCTCGACGAGAGCCAGGTTCCCGACCTTGAGTCCATGCAGGCAAGGGGCCTGGCCAACGGCGTCCCAGTGCTCGACATCATCGACGCCGATGAGATCAAACGGTTGGAGCCAAACATCACGGGCTACGCCGCAGTCCACGCGCCGACCGCCGCCATCACCTGCCCCTATTCGCTCACGATCGCACTCGCCGAGTCGGCGGCCGAGAACGGCGTCGAAGTGATGCTGGAGTCGCCCGTCACGGCGATATCCGGTGAGCCCGGCGACTTCACACTGACGACGCCGAAAGGCGCGATCAACGCTGCGCTCATCATCAACTCTGCGGGCCTTGCGTCGGGCGAAGTCGCCCGTATGGCGGGGGTCGAAAGGTGGCGCATCTTCCCCTGCCGTGGTGAGTACGTAATCCTCGACAAAAGCGTCGGAGACATGATCACCCGCATGGTGTATCCCGTCCCGCCGAAGGGTGGAGCCGGACTTGGGATTCACATAACTCCGACCGTGGACGGGAACATCCTGCTCGGACCGTCGACCGACTACATCGAGGACCCGGAAGACGTGGACACGACGGTCGATGTCCGCAAACAGCTCCTGAAAGAGGCGTCGGAGTTCCTGCCGACGATTAACCCCAGGGACGTGATCACGGCTTACTCAGGGGTCCGGCCAAAGCTGACCTCAGCGAGTGAGGGTGGCTTCGGAGATTTTGTGATCGAAGAGGTACCGGAACGTCCAGGGATCATGCACCTGGTCGGGATCGAATCGCCGGGTCTTACCGCCGCCCCGGCGATCGCCGAGATGGTGGCCGGATGGGTGACGGACAAGCTATCGCCCGCCGTCAGGCCGGACTTCAAAGAGGGCGCCCATACGGCGAAACGTTTCCGGGAACAGTCCCGTGAGGTCCAGACGAGCCTCGTAGACAACGACCCGGACTACGGCCGGGTGATCTGCCGGTGCGAACTCGTGACCCGCCGCGAGATACTGTCGGCCATCGAGAACCGCCTCGGGGCGCGGTCGATCAACTCGATCAAATATCGGTCCCGCTCCATGATGGGCCGCTGTCAGGGCGGATTCTGTGGGCCGCGCATCGTCGATCTTCTCATCGAGGAAGGCGTGCCGTTCGACGAGTTGAATCTCAAGGGCGACGGCTCGTGGATGTTCTTCGATACGTCCAAGGGGCTCCGCGAGGGACACGATTCCAGAACGGGGGAGGCGGTGATCGAACGATGATCAAGATGAGATCGGCTGACGTCGCGGTCATCGGCGGCGGACCTGCCGGCATGGCGGCCGCCGCTGCGGCCAAAGAGGCGGGCGCGGGTTCCGTGATCCTCATTGAGCGCGACGAGGAGCTCGGCGGCGTCCTCAACCAGTGTATTCATGACGGCTTCGGCACCAAGGTTTTCAAAGAGGCGCTGACCGGCCCTGAGTACGCCGCCATTTACGCCGACAAGGTCCGTGACGCCGAGGTCGAGACCCGGCTGGAGGCGACGGTCCTTGAACTTACCGAAGATCGCGTGCTCACCGTGCTCTCGGAGGAGGGCATGGAGACGATCGAAGCGGGCGCCGTGGTTCTTGCGATGGGCTGCCGGGAGCGTCCAAGGGGCGCCATCGGCATCCCGGGCTCAAGGCCGGCGGGTGTTTATACGGCCGGCGCGGTCCAGAACTACATGAACCTCCGCAACCTCGCCGTCGGCCGGCGCGTCGTGATCCTGGGCAGCGGGGACATCGGGCTAATCATGGCCCGCCGCCTGACTCTTGAGGGGGCGGAGGTGGCCTGCGTCGCCGAGATCCTCCCCTACCCGAGCGGGCTCGCCCGAAACGTGGTGCAGTGCCTGGAAGACTTCAACATCCCGCTGTTCCTGAACACGACCGTCGCCGAGATCCACGGGGCCAAAAGGGTAGAGGGCGTGACCCTTGCCAGTGTGTCGGGTATGGATGTCATCCCGGGCACCGAACGGTTCGTCCCCTGCGACACACTGATGCTATCGGTCGGACTCATCCCGGAAAACGAGTTGTCGCGACAGGCCAACGTGTCGATCGACCGCGTTACCGCGGGGCCCGTCGTGGACGACGCCTTCCAGACCTCCAACCCCGGCGTGTTCGCGTGCGGCAACGTGCTGCAAGTCCACGACATCGTGGACTACGCAACGATGGAGGCGGAGATCGCCGGACGGAGCGCAGCCGCTTATGTCGCTGACGGCACGCTCCCGGAGGCGGAGATCCAGATCAAGGTCGGCGACGGCCTTCGATACGTGTTGCCGAGTCATGTATCCGGCCTGGACGCCGTCAATTTCACGATGCGCGTGACAAAACCGGATCAAAACCGGGCCATCGTGTTCTCGAGCGGCGGCAAGGTTCTGAGAAGACTCAAACAACAGGCGCTTTCACCTGCATCAATGGCACGCGTGCGCCTCGGCAAAGCCCGGTTCTCGGACACCCGGGAGATCCTCGTGGAGGTCGGAGATTGAGCGAAACGACGACGATCGTATGTGTGGTCTGCCCCGTTAGCTGTGCAGTACAGGTGGAGTTCGAAGGCAACGGAATAATCCGCACGGACCACAACCAGTGCAAGCTTGCCCTCGAATACGTGAACGACGAGTTGTTCGACCCGCGTCGCACGCTTACGACGAGCCTGGCCGTTGACGGCGGAGCAAAGCCGCTCGTAAGTGTCAAGACGGATCACGGCATCCCTAAGCACCGCGTCATGGAAGCGATGCAATCGCTATCTGGACTTCACGTTCAGGCTCCGGTGCATATCGGGGACGTGATCGTGCCCAATTTGATCGGTACCGGCGCTGACCTCGTGGCAACGAGGAACGTCGCGGCAGCTTGAGTGCCGTTGCCGGGCCGAGGCGTCCGGCAGGGACGTGAGACGCATGGAGTTTCCCTCCAGGCGGGTAACGATTGAGCCGACATTCCGACCACGGAGCCGGAGCCTTGTGGCCGGTACTAAAACATAGATCGAATCGAGGGACATGCCATGGTCGACACTTCGACGGCGCGGGTAATCCTGCCTTACGGAAGCAAATCCCTGGTGGCGCAGATTCCAGGCGGGCGAGAGCTAGCGACTCTGGACGTGAGCGATGTGCCACAGTTGCCGGGCCTCGCAGATGCGATCCGCGACGCGATCGAGAACCCGATAGGTCTCGAACAGAACATCTACGAGATTGTTAATCCGGGTGAGGCGGTCGCCATCATCGTTTCAGACGCGACGCGGAAGACTCACGTCGATCAGGTGCTGCCGTGTTTGCTGGACGGCCTCGCGACGGCGGGCATACGTGATGAAGACGTTCGGTTTGTGTTCGCCACCGGCACACACAGGGCGGTCACGCCTGCAGAACAGGCGGTGGTCCTCGGTGAAGACATCGCTGCCCGCTTCAAAGGGAGGCTCTTCAACCACGATGCCCACGATGCATCAAGCCAGGTCTACATAGGGACGACCTCGCGCGGAACGCGGGTAGATATCAATCGGCACGTGCACGGCGCGGACCGAATCATCGCCACCGGCGCGGCAGTGCTCCACTATTTTGGCGGCTACGGCGGCGGCCGAAAGTCGGTCGTTCCGGGCGTTGCGTCCGTCGATACCATCGCGCACAACCACGCCATGAATCTGGACCCGGACAGCGACCGGATTAACCCGGCGGTCCGGATCGGCGGGCTTGAGGGCAATCCGGTGGCCGAGGACCTTCTGGAAGCCACGAAACTGACGCATGTCGACTACGTCATCAACACGGTAATGAATCGAAACGGCGAGATTGCCGGGATCTTCGCGGGTGACCTCGAAGCGGCTTTCGAAGCCGCCCGGAAGTTCGCGCATGACCTGTTCGCCGTGGAAATTTCCGAACGGGCGGACGTAGTTATAGCTGCGTCGGCGTCGACCCAGAACTTTGTGCAGACTCACAAAGCGCTTTTCAACAGCTACCAGGCGGTCAAGCCGGACGGGCGGATCGTTCTCGTCACGCCGTGTTCTGAGGGACTCGGAGGCGAGCAGTTTGCCAAGTGGCTGCGGTTAGGAAATCGCTCGGCGATCATCGCCGGTCTGCGCGAGCAAAGCGAGATTAACGGCCAGACTGCGCTCTCCACGGTCGAGAAGGCTCCGATCACGCTAATGGTCACGGACATGACCGCTGAAGACGTAGGTCAACTCGGCGCCCGCAAGTCGCCGGCCTTCCAGCATGCAATCGACACGGCCTTTGACGAAGTGGCGGCGCGCGGCGGAGGCGAGCCGACCTACTACGTAATGCCCTCGGCCGCTTACACCGTTCCGTTCCTTACCGGTTAGTCCGCACCCCTCCCCGGCCCAGAGATTCGATGTATTTCAAGATTCTGGTTCCATTGGACGGTTCGCCGCTCGCAGAGATGGCGTTGCCGGTCGCACGCGCTGTGGCATGGCGATGCAACGCCGAGCTTGAGATCTTGATGGTGGTCCCGAACGGCGATCCGGCCGCCGCTGGCGAGGCGCAAAACGGTCTGGAGCCGTACCTTTCGGCAGCGGCGGAGCAGGCCGAGATCGGCGAAGGCGTGATCAGGTGGCACGTCCTGAATGGCGATGCGCCTGGAGAGATCGTCAACTTCGCCCGCAGCCAAGGCTTCAGCCTGATCATCATGGCCACACATGGCCGCACGGGCTTTGTGCGCGGGCTACTGGGCAGCGTCACGGACCGGGTAATATTGACCTCGCCGGTGCCGGTGCTTGTCGTAAACGGGGGCGCCGCGCCCGATGCGGATTTCGACGACGCTGAGTTCGACAACATCGTCGTCCCGCTCGACGGGTCGGAACTGGCCGAATCCTCGCTCGAACACGGCGCGGTTCTCGCAAAGGCGTTTGGCGCCAACCTGGTCCTGTTACGCGTGGCGAATCCGGCGTCCAATCGTATCGAGCGCTCCCTCGCCGAGAACTATCTGATCGGCATCATGTCCTGGCTGAAGGTCGAGAGAATAACAGTCACGATCGCGTTGCGGACGGCGATCCGGGCGAACTGGTGATCGCCACCGGAGGTGGATTGCCGAATCCTATGATCGTGATGACGACGCGCGGGGCGTCCGGACTTCGTCGTCACCTGCGCGTGAGCGTGGCCGACCAAGTCGTTCGTGGCGCGCACATCCCGACGATGGTGGTGCCACCGGTCGCGACACTGACCGGCCGGTGCATGGACTGAGGCTGGCCGACCGGGCTTACGCTCGCGGGATCGCGAGGCGTTAACCCTGGACGGGCCTCAACCTCGCCTCCAGGACTCTGACTTCACATCCCGAGTTCTCGGCAACAGCCCGTGAGTACGAACCTTGCGGTCTCTCACCCAACGGGCGGGCCGAATCGGTGTACATCGCGATCAGATCAACGCGCTCGCGTTTGGCCAGTTCACAGATGCCTTCGGGAATTGTGTCGGCATCGATCTGTTCCAGCTTGCACCGCAACCCGCGTGTCGACGCGACCATCGTTTGTTGAACCAGTCTCCCGGTCATTCTCCCGCGGTCACGCTCATCAATTCCGGGCAGCCGAACATGGGCGATGATGATCTCCGCCTCTCCCGGAGCAGAAAGGATGTCGCCCTCGACCCGATAGATCACCTGCTCCGCCAGTTCAGTCCCGTCAACGGGAACAAGAATCTTCGGACTCATATCGACCTCCAAACGCCGGTGGACGCGTCACAGCGCGCTCTATTTCGAACCGAGAATCCCGCGGCGGTGATTTGCAACAGTCTTCCCGATGAGACATGAGAATACCGTGATGGCGGCATCATTCGTGTGTGGACGGTGTGAAAAACCGAGCGCCCGGACCACACCGCCGCCGGTGTTTGCCATCCAACCGCCCAAATACGGTCGAGGGCAAAGCGGGCAAGACGCTCACGCCAGCGCCGGTACGACCGTATCCATGAACAGCTTCATGTCGCCCAGGGTCTGAAACTCCGGGAAGGTGGCGATGCACATGTCGAAACCCATCTCCGCCAACTCCTCGAACTGCTCGATAACGGCACTCGGATCGCCCGCGATCGCCCGCTGATCGCCACCCGCCGCCCACTCCTCACCGCGGCGCCGCGCCCGGGCGTTGTCGCGATCGATAAATATCCTGTGCGTCAGCGTCTTCCGAATGGAGTCGTAGTCCCGTCCTGCGACCTCACAGTGGCCGCGCAGCGCATCTAACTTGCGCTGATGGACCTCGATGCTCCGGGAGACGTCGTTCCACCAATCGGCATGGCGCGCCACAACACCAAGCGTCAATTGCTCACCGCCTCCGCCGAGCATGATCGTGGGCAACGGGTCCGGCCGGGGCTCGCTGTAGGCGTTCTCGATCGTGTAGTACTTTCCAGCGAACGAGGCCGGGGAGTCGGTCCAGAGCGCTTTGATGATCTGGACACCCTCCTCAAACATCTCGATCCGTTGTCGGGCCGGCGGGTAGCCGAGGCCGTATGCCCGATGCTCACCCTCGTGCCAGCCACCGCCGTACCCGAAGATGAGCCGTCCGCTCGACATTTCGTGGAGGCTGGCGGCCATTTTGGCGAGGATAGACGGCTGCCGGAACGAGTTGCTCATCACTATCGTGCCAAGGTCCGGCCCCGGGTATCGCGCCGCTATCCACGTCAGCAATGTCCAGCACTCCACCCGCCACTCGTCGGCGTAGTTCAAGTGGTCAGAGACCCAGAGTGACGAGAACCCTTGCGACGCTACGTCGAGCGACCGATGCAGGTCGCCCAGGAAGTCGCGTGGGACGATCGTCTCGAGGCCGCGATCCCCTGCCGGCGGGTTGTAACCAAATTCCATGCGTGCTTTCGCAACCACTGGACCGGACCTCCTGATGGGCTATTCCGATTTTGGATATCGGTCGAATATCCGGGCGTGTTCGACGGCGGACCGCCTCACGCCAGATATCGGACTCGATATCGTGCACAGGGTACCGGCGATCATCGCCAGCGGCCATCCCGGCCATCAAGTGCGCCACCGGGGCGTGGCTCTTCTGATGGCCGGGCCCGCGCGACGCAGGCCAATCCGAACGTTCAGCCCAGCTCCCGCGCCGCATCGCGCTCAAGCTCACCCAGCTTCTCCACTCTGCGGCGAAAGTGCTCCTCGGTGCTAAATCGAGCGTCCAGAAACGCCTTCAATATCTCCTCGGCCAGATTTAACCCGATGATCTGAGCGCCAAGGCAGATCACGTTTACATCGTCGTGCTCAACGCCCTGGTGCGCTGAGTATGTGTCGTGGCTTAGTGAGGCACGGATTCCCGGGATCTTGTTGGCGGCGATGGCCGCACCCACCCCGGTCCCGCAAACCATGATCCCCCGTTCAGCTTTGCCGGTCCTGACGTCGCCACATACCAGCCGCGCGATGTCCGGGAAATCGACCGGCTCGGCGCTGTTGGTGCCGTGATCAACGACCTCGTGCCCCCAGGACCGGAGTATGTCGACCACCGGTCCCTTCATCGGGAACCCGGCATGGTCTCCGCCTATGGCGATCCGCATCGGTCGGGCCTCCCGTTCACTTTTTAATAGTGGATCGCAGTTCCCAGCCCGCCACCGGCTGCGACGGCGTCGCCATTGATTGCGATCGACCGCGGTGAAGCCAGGAAGGTAACGACGTACGCGATCTCACGGGCATCGACGAAGTGTTTGATCGAGTTCGCATTGGCCATCCGTTGCTCGATCGTCTCCTCGGACACGCCTTCCTTTGCGGCGGCCGCTGCGATGACCTCCGCGGTCCGTTCCGTCCTCGTGCCGCCCGGATGGACCACGGTCACGTTAATCCCATCAGGCCCCAGCAGGTTGGCGAGGTTCTTCGTCATCGCGGATACCGACACGTTCCGCATGCTGCCGATAGTGGACCCCGCGTTCCGGGCAGCCATGCCGGAG
>JAQBUX010000093.1 GCA_027623795.1 Chloroflexota bacterium | reverse complement strand
AGTAAATGCTTCGAAAAGCTCTTTGTTGGCCGGGGGATGGAGCGCGTTCAACCTTTCAGGCCGCTCGATCGTGACGTACGCGATCCGGCCTTTCTTTTCGTACGAGATAAATTCGTAGGCCATTCACATCCTCCGCGGAGCTCGGATGGGTGACTTGAAATACACCGGCTGGAATTTCTGGGTAGAGCCTAAACGGACAGGGCGTCGCTGTGGAGGGGCGCCCAATCCTTTGTTCCCCCGAGGACGTTCAATCCTGAGAGTCACTGGCGGTTGACGGTGCAGGCGTGGTCGCCGCCGGTTGGGTCGCAGTTTCCGGCGCCGGTCCGTCGCTCCGATCTTCACGTCGTAAAGTCTCGGGAACCAGGAAATACAACCCGGACGCCCCGACGAACCCGAACCCGGCGATGAAGATCGACGACCATCCGAGCGTCAGCACATTTGCGATCTGGCCGACGATGATCGGTCCGGACGCGCCGCCGACGTCACCGATTAACCGCCACACGCCTATGAACTCACCGGTACGCTGGCGCGGGGCGAGGTCCGCGCCGAGCGTCATCATCGCCCCGCTTCCCAGGCCATTTCCGAAACCGGTCAGGAAGCCGATCGCTCCGAACGTCCAGATATCGTTGGTTAGCGGCAATAAGGCCATGCCAAGTCCAAGGACAAGGAAGCTCGGTACGGACGTCCATTTACGGCCCCAGCGGTCCATCACGTAGCCGACCGGGACAAACATCGCCATATCTATCGCCGCCGCGACGCCGATCACATAGCCGATCTGGTCGACCTCGAGGCCGAGTTCGGTACCCCACAGCGGGAGAAGCAACTCGCGTCCGCGGCGTACGAGCTGTAAAGACACCATCGCGGTGCCGCCGCGGGCGAGGCTGCCCCGGTGACTGGCAATCGTCTTCAAGACGGGCTGGTGGCCCGGCCGACGGGACTGGGCTCCGCCAACTCCGTCAGCCTCCTGGACGAACAGGACCAGCATCAGCACCGTGGCGGCGCTCATGACCGCCTGCGCCAGGAACACCGCCTCCAGGCTGATCTGTGCGCCGATCACGCCGCCGATGACCGGTCCGACGAACACCGCGATCCGTTGGACACCCGCAAAGGTGGCGATCGTGCTTCCGCGGCCTTTCGACGGGACGTTGTCGGAGATGTAGGACATGCGCGAGATCGACCACAACGCCATCGCCGTACCGGAGAGAAGCCTGAGCGCCATCAAGGACGGGAATCCCGTGGCGAACGCCGTCAGAAGAGCGAACGCGCCGAGCATGGCCGTACCGGTGAGCATCGTTTTCTTGTGCCCGAATCGGCCGACGAGCAACCCGGCGGGCACGTCGAAGAACATCGTGCCGATCAGGACGCCGGAAACGCCGAGGCCTACCAGCCCGACGCCGACCCCCATCTCCTCGATGAAACTCGGCAAGACCGGGATGAGCATCCCGACGCCGACCTGGAGCAGAAAGCTCGGGATGTACAGCGTCCACAGCAGCGACGACCGGCTGAACCCACTGGATTTCTTCGGGCTGCTTTTGTCTTCGGCCGGGGACGTTGACCCGCCCGGTGGGGCGTTATGGATGGGGCTGTTCAAAGGGGGGACGGATTTCCAGGCTGAAGTGATGTGGGGGCGCGTGCCAGTAATTCGGCGCGGCTACACAGGGTAGCGACTACAGGGCGCGGCCGGGTTTTCGCGGGTCTTGTGGGGCGGATGCGTCGGGCGGGAACCTGTCCGGGCGAAGCCCTCGGATATCGGTTTCGTCGTTGTCAGTGACCATCATCGATGCGACGGCCTCCCCCATCGCCAGGCAGTACATGATCCCCCATCCGAAGCCGCCGCTGGTCACCCAGATTCGCTCCATATCTCCGAGGCGACCAGCCAGCGGGAGGCCGTCAGGCGTCTCGGGTCTGAAACAGGCGGTGTGCGCCGCAGCAGGCGCGTCCGCCATCCACGGCGCAACCTCGACAACCGCGTTGCGAAGATGGTTTGCCGCCTTCCCGGTCGGTGTCCGGTCGAACCCCGCGTAGTCTGCGGTCGCCGCGACCCAGAACAGCCCATCGCGCTTCTGGACCATCGATATCTCGCCGTGGAGGTGCGGCTTCAGGCTCGGGCCTTCGGGCGGGACGAGCCTGAGCAGCTCGCCTTTGGATGGGTATACGGCGACGTGCTGGCCGAGCCGTTGCGTGAAATCGCCCGTCCACGGGCCGAGCGCGACGAGAACGCGGGCGGCCGTGACGTCTCCGGTCGACGTCTCGACGACTGCGTTTCCCGGCTGGACGCGGACACCGATCGCTTCTGCCGTGATGAATGTCGCACCGGAAGCGTACGCGCACTCTTCGAGCGCCTTCGCCAGTTTGAGGCTATCGACGAAAAACCCGCCGCTGATTACGGCGCCGCCAAACGCCGGAGCGATGAGGCGGTCATCAAACCGAGCGAAATCGACGGGGTCGATCAACTCGGTCTTGACACCGGCCGCCGTCCACTGCGCCGCGTCGCGGCTGAAAATCCGCCGGGACCGTTCGTCCGGCAGCAGCTCGATCATCAACCGTTCGTCGAACTCGTAGTCGATTCCGGATACGCCCTCGATCTCTGACCGGAGACGGTGATGCGCTGAATAGGAGGCGCATGCGAGTGCGGTATACGTGTCAAGGCCGGCGATCGATTCAGCGTCGCCCTTGAGCATGAGCGAATCTGTAAACGTGTCTGTCAGCGGCGGGTCTACCCGGCCGAGCGCGAACCCTGATGCTTCGGTCCCGACCGGCGAGCGGTCGATCACCGCGACCGTGTGACCTTCTTTCGCCAGTTGCCAGGCGGACGATAGCCCGAAGACCCCGGCCCCAATGACGGCGAAGTCGTACACGTCAGTCACGATTGATGGCCCGCACCGGAGCGGTGTGCGTCCTGGAACGGCGAGAACTGCATGGTTCCCCTTCGCGCTTGCGTCTAAGCGCCGGGAACCGAGGTGTGTCCCCACTCGTCCACGACGCGGTCGGCGATCGAGATCGGCCCCGGTCCGGTAGTGAACTCCACCGAGTTGCCGTCCGGGTCCTGGATCTTCATGGCGGGGCGTCCGTCCGCCCGGTTTTCCGGTCCGTCGATCTCGTAACCCAGTTCAACGAGTCGCCTGTGCACGGCGTTGAAGTCGGCGACCTCAAATGCGATGTGGGCTGGCGGTCGCGTAGGAGACGGCTCGCTCAGGTGAAACATCGTGCCATCGTCCGTCTCCATGAATACGACCCCAGGGCCATTTTCGAACGCCGGGACGATGTGGAGTCCGAGCAGGTCACGGTAAAACGGCAGCGTCTTCTTGCGGGCGGATATCGGGAACATGACGTGCTGAACCCGCTTCATGCGGAACTCCGGCTTGATACCGCTCAGGTCAGGCGCCGAGCCGTCGGCAGGGCGCTCCGAGGTGTGACCCCATTCGTCGACAACAAGGTCAAGGGCGTCCGGGCCGGGTCCGGTGGTGAACTCAACGGTGTTGCCGTCCGGGTCCTGTATCTTCATGGCGGGGCGGCCGTCGCGGCGGTTCACCGGGCCATCGATCTTGTGCCCTAGCTCGACCAGCCGCCCGTGAAGTGCGTCGAAATCGTCCACCTCAAATGCGACATGCGTCGGCGGCGTGCGTTCTGACTTCTGGCTCAGGTGGACCATCGTGCCGTCGTCGGTTTCCAACATCGTCACGCCGGGCGCCGTCTCGAACGCCGGGACGAGATTCAGTCCGAGCAGGTCGCGGTAGAAGGGCAGGGTGTTCTCGCGACTCGATATCGGGAACATCCAGTGCTGCACACGATTCATGTGGAACTCGGGCATTTATGGTCCCTTCAGGGCGATGCGGGAGAAATCAGTAATCAGCGTGACGGGTAGGGGCGGGGCATGCCCCGCCCTGGGCGTATTGCCATACCCCCTCACGGCGTTGTCGATTCTCAGCGGCGTCTTCAGGCGTCTTTTGTGTATCCCCATTCGTCGGCGACGCGGTGACCGAGGCGCGCCGGGTTGTTCGACACCAGCTCGACGTGGTTGCCGTCCGGGTCGTCGAAATGAAGAGCGCTGCGGTCGTCGAGGCGGTCTCCGACACGGATGTTATTAACACCCAGTCCCTGCATCGTGCTGACCGCCGCGTCGAAGTCCGGGACCGTAAAGCCGCCGTGGTAGGTCGATGGATTGCCGGCCTCCGCCTCAACCAGGTGGAGCATCTCCCCACCGGGAAGCCCAAACCAGACGATCGTGTCGGACTCGACCATGGATGGGATCACCTTGAGACCGACGACATCACGGTAAAACGCAACTGATCGCTTTCGGTCTGTGATCGGGACTCCGACGTGCTCGACCGCCAGGATGCGTATCGGGGCGGCCGCATTCTGGTGGCGGCTGGGCGGACCATCGCCTTGAGTGGTCGTGCCCCATTCGTCGCACACCCGGCCGTGAGTCTTGCGGTCATTCACGCTTGCGAACTCCAGACGGTTGCCGTCCGGGTCTGAGATGAATGCGAACTCCTGCCCGTCGTGTCGATCCCCGCTGCTCGTGACCTCGACACCAGACGCTCCGAGCGACGCGATAGCGTCGGGGACGCTCTCGACGCCGAACGCGACATGAAAGTTTCCTCGTACTCCCGACTCCGGGGCCTCGATCGGGTGGATCATCGACCCACTATCCATCTGCGTCCAGATGACCTCGACGTTGTCCACCATCGACGGGATGACGGCGAGGCCGAGAACGTCGCGGTAAAACGGCAGCGTTTTCTGCCGTGTCGAGATCGGGTAGGCAACGTGGTTAAAACCGGTGATCGTGATTCCGGCCATTTGGCGCTCCAGGGCTGTGCGGATGGATCGTGGGGTAGGGATTTCAGGAATGCTGTCACGGGCGGAAGCTTAGTACGCGACCGGCTCCTGCGCCACCTCGACGATCATCTCCGCTTCGAACGGGATGTTGTTAGGGAGGGATTGCATGCCGACGGCCGATCGGGCATGACGCCCGCGGTCGCCGAACACCTCGGCCATCAAGTCAGAAAAGCCGTTGGCCACCGCCGGATGTTTTTCAAAGTCCGCCGTGGCGTTCACCATGCAGAGCGCCTTCACGACCCGGGTCACGCGGTCCAGATCGCCGATCTCGTGCCGCAGCGTGGAAAGCAGTCCTATCCCCGTGAGGCGAGCGGCCTCGTAGCCCTGCTCGACCGTCATGTCCTGGCCCAACTTGCCGTTCAACCACTTGCCGTCAGGCCCGGCACCGCGCGGTCCGTGTCCGGCAAGGAAGACGAGGTTTCCCGTTTGCACGGCCTCGACATAGTTGCCGAGAGGCGTCGGCGGGTGTGAGAGGTCGAGTTTTAGCTCCCGGATTTTCGCTTCTGCGCTCATCGTTTCTTCCTATCTGGAGTGGCGGGCCGCATAGCCGATGGACGGTGATCGATCACGGCGCTGAACGGTATCACGGCGGGCGGTTCAGGGCGCGCCATCGAAGCGCGTGCTTGGAAAGGTTCAGAGTCGTCCGGGGGACATTTCGTAGGGGCGGCTGGCTATCCGCCCTCGCCCGCCGGCTGCGCGCCGGGAACGCGTGATTCGCACCGCTGCGGCCCTTCGAGAGCCTCAGGGCGCGCCCGTCGGACGCGGTTCCACGAAGGAGACTTCTCCCTCACCATTCGACAGGCTCCCAACCCGCGCCCGAAGGGCACCCGGCTGGGAGAGGGGCATTCTGAGACACGCTTTGGTATCCGCCCCCCGTGCCGACGCCAATCGGCCCCGACCCCTCTGCGATGCAGAGGCTGCAACATCAGCGCAGGGATTCACGCCTAAACGGCTTCCACCTCGGCCGGATCGGCACGCCGCGGCGGCTTCAGAATGAAAAACGTGAACGCTGCGCCGAACAGCAGCGCGGCGCCCGTCCACAGAACGATCGTGTACGACTCTGTCCTGTCGAACATGTACCCGGCCCCGGCGGCCGTTACGACGGTTGCGCCGTTGTACATCGGGGCCAGCAGTCCACGGAGCGTTGCGAAGTTGCGCCGTCCAAACAGGTCTCCGACAAGAGACCAGTTGACCGACGCCGACGCCTGTGCCGGGGCGAACATCGCAAAGGCGATGAACACCAGAACGGTACCCTCGACAAAGTTCAACATCACCAGGCCGACGGCGGAGATCGAGTACGAAACAAATAGCAGCGGACCGCGGGCGACGCGATCGGATAGCCACCCCATCACAAGAATTATCGGGAACGCGATCGCTGCGACCAGCCCCAGCATCGTCGCTCCGGCCAGTTCGCTTTCACCCTTCCACACAAAAATCGCGATCGCATGGAGCTGGATGGCGCTCGTGACGCCGAGCCGCAGCGTCGTCGCCAGCGCCAGAAGCCAGTAAGCGGAGGTCCGCAGCGCCTCTTTCACCCCCCACACGGAGTCGGAACGCAACGCAGCGTTGCGCCCGCTGTCCCGCTCGGCCTGCGCCCGCATCTGGGGCGTGTCGCCATCGGGCAGCATGCCGTACGACTCCGGCGATCTGCGGTAGGCGAGGGCGAACGGGGCGACGAAGACGATCATCATCACGCCGATTCCGACCGATACCGTTTGCCATGAGTAGACGGACAGCAACCACCCGAGGGTCGGGATGAAGATGGCGGCGCCGCCCCTCATCCCGGCGGCGTTTATGGACATCACGAGGCCGCGCCTTCTGATGAACCAGGTGTTGAGCGCCGCCATCGACGCCTGCATGAAACTCGTCGATGCGCCGAACGAGATCACGAATATGTAGACAATCAGGAACTGGTAGTACGTCTCGGTGGTCGCCAGAACGATGTAGCCGACGCCGACCATCAGCGATCCGAAGAATGCCATCCACTTGGCGCCGAGTCGGTCGATCAGGTAGCCCGTGAACGGACCCATCAGCCCGTTCTCCAGTCGGGCGAACGAGAAGACAAGGGAGGTCTGGAACCGGCTCAGGCCGAGGCTTTCCGTGACCGGCAGGAAGAAGACCGAGAAGCCCTGCCAGTGGATTGCGCCACCGGTGCCGTTGGAGAACACGGAGGCGATGACGATCCACCAGCCGTAAAACGTATTTCGACGTTTACGCTGCGCTGTCTCGATCAGGGACGAAACTCTGCCGGTGTTTTTCGCGTCAGGATCTGCGTCGTCCGGATGCGGTCCGGAGGACGCCGGTCTTTCAGCGACACCGGCGCCATCGGGGCTATCGGAGAGGTTTGAGTCGGCGTCGTTCAATTCGGACGACAGGTTAGGACGGTTCGGTCATGCGGCTCGGGTCGAGGATCTCGTCCAGTTGCTCTGACGATAGATTCGTCATTCGGAGCGCCACCTGCTTGATCGTCTCGCCGGTCTTCGCCGCTTCCTGGGCGATCTTTGCCGTGGCGTTGTACCCCTCCGTCGGCATAAGCGCTGTGACGATTGCGAGCCCCTGTTCCACCATGTCCGGTCCCTTTGAGGTCGCCTTGAGACCGCTGATGCACTGCCTGGAGAAGTTCGTGCAACTTGCGGCCAGAAGGTCGATCGATTGCAGAAGGTTGTAGGCGGCGACCGGCATCATCACATTGATCTCAAAGTTGCCGGACTGACCGGCGACAGCGATGGTGGTGTCGTTACCGATCACCTGTGCGCACACCATCGTGACCGACTCGGCGATTACGGGGTTTACCTTTCCCGGCATGATTGAGCTTCCCGGCTGTACCTCTGGAACCTCTAACTCGCCGAAACCGGCCCGCGGCCCGGAACCCAACCACCTGATGTCGTTGGCGATCTTCATCAGGCTGACGGCGATCGTCTTCATCGAACCGCTTGCCTCGACGACTGCGTCGAGTGAACTCTGGGACTGGAAGTGGTTAGCCGTCTCGCTTAATTCAAGGCCGGTCAGCCCGTTGAGCTGGTTGATCATCCGACCGGCGAACTCCCGGTGCATGCCGATGCCGGTGCCGACCGCCGTGCCGCCGATCGCCAGCACGCTCAACTCGCCCAACGCCTTTTTGGCCCGCGCCCGCCCGTACTCCATCTGGCCGACGTAGCCAGAGAACTCCTGGCCGAGACGGATCGGCGTCGCGTCCTGGAGGTGTGTCCGGCCGGTCTTGACGATAGGCCAGAACTCCTCCGACTTTTTACGCAGCTCGCCTTCAAGCTCCTCCATCGCGGGGAGCAACCGTTCCTTTATCGCCCCGGCGGCGGCAAGGTGTATGGCGGTCGGGATCACATCGTTTGACGACTGGCCGCGATTGACGTGGTCGTTGGGATGGACGGGATTCTGAGAGCCGAGCTTGCCTCCGAGCGCCTCTATGGCGACGTTCGAGATCACCTCGTTGGTGTTCATGTTGGTGGAGGTGCCGGACCCGGTCTGGAAGATGTCGACGACGAACTCGGCGTCGTACTCGCCGTCGATAACCTTTTGCGCAGCGGTATCGATGGCCTCGCCAAGCGCCGTGTCGAGCGTGCCAAGATCCCGGTTGACGCGGGACGCCGCCTGCTTGACCTGTCCCATCGCCTTGATGAACGATCGGTTGAACCTCAGGTCGCTGATCGGGAAGTTCATTTTGGCCCGTTGGGTGTTCGCTCCGTAGAAGGCGCCCGCAGGCACCTGGAGCTCGCCCATCGAGTCACTTTCGGTTCGAGTAGGGCCCGCCTGCTGGGACATTCGGTTCTCCGTGAAATTACCGGTGGTTTTGGCAGCGTCGAGCGCGGTCAGAGTGCTGGCGACCCCGCGACATCGTTAGCGTCTTGCGACCGATCGCCAGTGAAATCTGGACCCTGGTCAGACCGCGGTTCGACAACAAATGCCATGTTACCCCCGGCCGACGCGCCGGGACCGATGCCTTGTATGATCCGCCGACATCATGGCGAGCGAGAGAATACAACGTCGAATTGAGCGGCTGCTCGATCAGATCGACGCGGCGGAGGCATCCGGCGATTGGCCGGTGGTCGGAAATCTGGCGCGTGACGTGCTGGACGTCGATCCCGACGCCGTCGAAGCCGCCGCGTACCTGAGGGCCGCCGAGAAGCGTTTCTCCGATGCCGTGTCCTCTGGAGGTTCGGGCGATGGGGAACATGGGGCGACCGGACCTCCGTCGCCCGCCTCTCCGAGGAACGCCGCTGGGGAAAGGAACGCGCCGGCCGCCATATCCCCTCTCCCAGCGGGAGAAAGCCCGCCCCATACAGGTGAGGGAGAAGGTGCGTCTCCGAGCGCCGGTCCTTCGAGAGCCTCAGGACACGGCGGCGCCCCGGCAAGGCGGGGGCCACAAGAACCTCCTCTCGCGCTGGAAGAGGAGGTTTCT